>NZ_JAGJEF010000004.1:0-127991 GCF_018100875.1 Pseudoalteromonas sp. MMG012 | reverse complement strand
TTAGCAGCATTGAAAAATGAGAGGTATTGTGATTATCAAGGTGAAGCTTTGGCCCAACTGACCGAGAAAAATTCAAGTTTTATCAATAAAATAGTTGACTGTATTTATGAAAAAGAACGCTTCCCTGATGAAAACACAAGCATGCCTGAATTAACTTTTTTATGGGAAAGAGATAATTACTTAGATGCAGTAGAGCAATATGGTAAATATGTATACATCAAAGAGCAAAGCTCTTACGATTTTGGAGGTAATATTTTTACTAAACTATTTTCAAAGGAAAAAGGGAGAGCTGAGCCTGACGAATTAATGCTCAAAAAGCAGGGTTTTATTAAACATACAGTTCGGAATAACATTGATGATATTGGTTATATTTGTTTTATATTCAAAGCTGCAAATTGTATGGGACAGAGCTTTAGGCGTGAATTGTTAGGTATCTTCCTACAATACAATAAAAAAATTGATGATTTTAAAAAGCTTGAATGTGAGTCAACGAGTAGAAGCTGGTCAGGAAGCCTAGTCCCCACATTGGAAAAAGAAAAGAATTACCTTATCACTCTATTACCTTTGTTAAATTCAGTTGATTTATTAGAACATCGTTCAAATATCGAAAAACGCATAGAATATAAATTAAAGTATATTGATTCTGAGAAGAAACGTGACTTCTTGGAAAGTAGGCATTAAACCAACGCATTATACGGTGTTTAGGACTTGTTTTAAAATTCAGCAAATATTACTAAATATGATTTGTTGAGTAGCTTGTTTTGAAGCAGTAACGAGTTATGTTAATGGTCCGCTTCTGGCACTAAGGGGACTTTGAAAAGATTACTAAAAAGTGCGTCACTTTTATGCCAAGTTATACTTCAATCATAAAGCTAAGTCATTGAGGTAGTTTTGTCGCTTTATGCAAACTTAGACTACAAAATTCAAAAACGAGGATATTGGGTGGTAGTCTTACCAGCCACATCTCGGCACACAAGTCACACGCTGTGGCTGCTCCCTTCCGGGCCTGACCAGGTTCACATGCTATTGTTGCGAGAGGACCAATAAGACCACCATAGTGGGCCTTGTTGGGCGCGGGGTAATTATCTCTAGAATTGTTATCAGTTACAAGGAAAAACTCATTAATTACGACCAACTGCTTAAACATCAAACAATTGGTCGTAGTAATTTACTCAGCTAACTGCTTTTGCAAGGTCACTAAGCGCTGTTTTACCTTTTTCATATTATTTGGCCCCATACGTAAAAACTGCTTTTGTACATCACTTAGCTGCTCCCATTCAGGATACGCATAGCGATAAGTTACTGAGTTTTTGATCAAGGGTAAGGTCGTTTCAGGCACTGGGGTGTCTAATAGCTCTTCAATGGCTTGTACCAGCACACCGTTAAATTCATCACCTTCGTAACCAATCTCTTCGTAGGCCTCTACAATAAGAGGTTGAAATTGCTGATATAAGCGTACAATTTGTGCAGTACTTAGATTAGCAAACATGGTGGCATATGGGGTATAACGCTCATAACTATTAGGGTCTGTCACTATGATATCGTCTTCTAACGCCATGAACGCCTCTGCTGGACGATTTACTGGCATGTGCTTTTTCGCGATGGTCCCTTTGGCGGTATTATCAACAAATACCACCATGCGTCTGATCATGTCATCTGATACAAACAACTCAACCGACTTTTCTGCCATGTATTCTGCAATACGATTGCGTACCGCATTATCGCTATCGTCCAGCTTCAAAGGCGCTGGCGCTGCAATGTTAACGTTTGCAACCGGCTCTGGCTGCACTTGGGTCGGCTGCGTATTAATCGTGGTATTCGCTTGCTGTTGAGATGCCGTGTTTTCACTATTTGACGCATTCACTGTTTGCTCTGCACTAGGCTCTGCACTAGGCTCTGCTTGTTCTGGTTTTAAACCTGCCGTATTCAGCTGTGAGACTTGTGCTGCGGGTACTACGACATCTTGCTCAAACTTTTTATTTTCCTTCGGATTATCTTTTTTCATCGATAACACAAAAACCGCCACCACAATAAGGGCCATAGCAGCGATCGCCGCAAGCAACATTTGGCTTTGAGAAGGCTTTGATGGGGAGGAATGTTCTGACATAGCAGCTCCATTAATTGGTTTAAAAACAATATTCTTTGAATATTTTAAAATAAAAACATAAAGTAAAGGTAACAAACTTTACTTGCAAGAGTACAGCCATACATTACTGACGACGTTTGTACCAAAAAGTTCATTCTATTAAAGGGGATTTATGAGTATAAAGCAACGCAATTCAGATAAACCAAAGGTTGCTCTGTTACTCACCGGGGGCGGTGCCCGAGCTGCATACCAGGTCGGCGTACTAAAAGCGCTCGCGCAAAGTATGCCTCGCACAGCGCCATTACCTTTTCAAATCATCAATGGCACGTCAGCAGGAGCCATCAATTCTGCCGCTTTAGCCTGTTATGCTTCATGTATGCATTTGGCCGTGCGTAAAATAGAGTGGGTTTGGAAGAACTTTCATACGCACATGGTTTATAAGAGTAATTTTAGTGGCGTTTACGGCAGAATATTCTCTAATATCATGCGCAGCTTTAAAGCTGAATTTTTAAACTTGCCTCCAGCCAGCTTACTCGATAACACTCCGCTACGTACGCTGCTCAGTGAGGTATTAGATTTATCTCGTATTGACCGAAACTTACATAGACATTATTTAGAAGCGGTGTCCATTACCGTATCTAGCTATTCTACCGGAAAATCAGTGGCATTTTATCAAGCGAATAATGTTCAACCATGGCAACGCTCAAAACGAGAAGGAGTTGCTGATAATATTACGCTTGATTTGCTCATGGCATCCAGTGCTATTCCTATGGTGTTTCCCAGTGTTCGAGTAAAACATCATTATTACGGCGATGGATCAATCCACCAGCTTTCACCACTAAGTCCATCGATTCATTTAGGTGCAGAAAAAATATTCATTATTGGTGTTGAACAGCCAAAGCCGCATCAACCTCTGGGCTACGAGCCGCACTTCCCTGGTATGTCTACCGTTGCAGGGCATTTACTTGATAGTGTTTTCAGCGACACATTACAGTCTGATTTAGAACGGCTTGAACGGGTTAATCGTACCGTGGGGTTACTACCAGCACGAGATAAACATAAAGAGTTAAAACAAGTGTCTACGCTATTAGTCAACCCGTCTGAAAACTTTACTACGTTAGCTTCAGAGTACTATGATGATATGCCTATGGCAATAAAACTACTATTGCGTGGAATTGGTATAAAAAGGCATTCTCAATCAAGTTTAACCAGTTATTTATTATTTGAAAAAGCCTATACACAGAAGCTAATGGAAATCGGTTTTAACGATGGTATGGCTCAGCTTGACAAGATCAGAGCGTTTTTACACTTAGATAAAAAATAAAGTGCACTTATGCCAAGCCCTCAAGTAAATATTGCTCTGCCCGTTCAACTCGTCTTGGTTTGCCTTTTAACAATAAGATATCGTTAACCAATAACATTGTTTCCTCAACGGGCGAGTCTATCTCTTCACCATTGCGACGCAATGCGGTGATCACAACTCTTTGCTTATCCAAGGCCAACTCTTTAATGGTTTTATTCACAGCATAGGCCGATTCAGGTAAAGCGATAGCATGAAGATACTCAAGCCTATCGGTCGAGTGCTCTGATAAGTCAGCACTGTCACCCGCAAAAAAACCATGCAAGTACTCATACCTATTTTGTCGCTCTTTGCTTACCCGCTTTAAAATCCGGCGCATCGGCACACCCGACATATACAACACATGTGATACCAGCATTAAGCTTGCCTCTAGCGCTTCAGGTACCACTTCTGTCACCCCTAGCTGCTTTAACGCTTCTAAATGAATGTCGTCTCTCATGCGTACTAAAATCTTTACCTCAGGTGCGGCTTGCTTTACTGAGTCTATGAGCTTTTGACATTGCTCAAAATCACCACAAGTAATGATCAACAACCGTGCTTTATCTGCACTCGCCGACTCTAATATGGCTTTTTGTCCTGCGTGGCCAAACAATACGGGTTCGCCCGCTGTTTGCGCTTCTTGCACCAGTATTGGATTGCGCTCTATTGCAACATAAGGAATGGCTTCAGGCTTCAAAAACCGGGTGATCGTTTGCCCTACTCGCCCGTAACCAAGGATCACAACATGATCATTTAACGCGTCGGCCTCTAAGCCATGATGAAAGTCACCTGAGAAGCGCTCTTTGTCTAATTTAAACCAACTGAGAATGCGCTCAGTTTGTTCAATTAAGTACGGCGTCAACGCCATTGAAAGCACCCCTAAGGCAATTAAGAAGGAGGCAATATTGGCATCTAAAAGTTGGTGTTTGCTGGCCAGCGCCACCAGTACAAAACCAAACTCGCCCATTTGCCATAATAAAATACCGGTTGCAATAGCATCCTTCTTACGTTCTCCCATCAATTGCGCAGAAACCATAATGATCAACAGCTTAAAAAATAGCAATGCGCCTAATGCAAGTACAATGTATAAAAATGAAGACACAACATAAGGTATATCAAGCTGCATACCGACGGTGACAAAGAATAACCCCATCAAGATATCGCGAAACGGTCGTATCTCAGCTTCTAATTGATGCCGGTATTGGCTTTCACCTAACATCATTCCAGCTAAAAAAGCGCCCAAAGCCATCGATAAACCAAACAAGTAAGTTAATCCACCCGCACACAATGCGACAACCAATGTGGTTAGCACAAATAGCTCATCGGTTCTAACTAACGCTACTTCATTGAATATTTTAGGTAGTAACCACTTACCCACAGCCCATAAAAACACACATACTAGGGCGCCCTTGGCCAATGCAAGGCTCAAAGCACCGACGAGTACTTGATTGTCAGATTGCGCAATTAAAGGAAAAGCAATAAGCAACGGAACTACGGCAATGTCTTGAAACAGCAACACACCAATTGCGAGCTGGCCACTGCGTAAATTAAGTGAACCGGATTCTTTCAATAACTTTACAACAACTGCCGTTGACGAGAGCGCGACTAAATTTGCAATAACAAATGCTTCAAGCCAATTAAATTGCAAAAACCACAATAGTACAGTACCTAATAACGTGGTCAATACAACCTGTAAACTACCTAACCCGAACACCAAATGACGCATTGCCATTAATCTAGGAACTGAAAACTCTAGCCCAAGGCTAAATAATAAAAACACAATGCCAAGTTCAGCTATAAAGTGCATTTCATAGCTAATCGTCATCCAGCCAATACCATGGCTGCCAGCAAGAATACCTGTCACTAAATAGGCTAAGATTGCAGGTAAACCAACGCGTTTAAACAACCACACTAAAATTACAGCGGCAAGTAATAGCGCAAACACTTCGGCAAATATAGTCTGCAAACAGCCTCCTGAGCGTCAAAAAGTTGCTAATTAAATGAACAAGCTTTCATTAACTATAGCAAGCAGCTGTTTTTCAGCCAGTTTAAATTTATGGCACGAATTTAGCTTTATATTCCCCATCATTGTATTTAGGGGAATTATAAATGGAGAATGTCCATATTTTGACTCAGCGAATGCCCACGCGTGGCGACTATTTGCCGTTTAGTAACGAGCAATTCACGAGTCAGCCAGAGCCAACTCATCGCTTAGTTGAGCAGTTACAAACAACATTACAGCTCGACGAGCAGCTTACGTTGTTTGCCGACTATGCAAAACGTATTATTAAATTATCTGGCCTACAGTTCCACTCCTCCTTAGGCGTGGCGCAAATGAAAGATAGTGACAATCAATATACACCTTATACTTTTGATCTTGAGCTTAATGGTGAGCACTTAGGGCAACTCGTTTACTTTTGCCAGTATCAATTAAGCAGTAGTATTCAGAACAAATTGCGTCATTTACACAGTGCTCTACTTTACCCACTTCGCAATGCACTGATGTACAGCCGAGTTTTACAGCTAGCAACTAAAGATTCACTAACAGGGCTCAACAACCGCAGTCAATTTAATGACAATCTTGCACAAAAGTTAGAGCGTAGCCGGCGCCACCACCGTAGTTTTAGTTTAATGATATTAGATTTAGATAACTTTAAAGCAGTCAATGATATACATGGGCACAAAGCCGGTGATGATGTACTCATTGAGTTTGCCAATATTTTAAAGCAGTCAATTAGAGCAACTGACAGCGTGTATCGATTTGGTGGGGATGAATTTGCGGTGTTAATTGATGACCCTGAATTTCCTACTAATAAATTAATCGCAGAGCGTATTATGGCAACAGTGCAACGGTGTGGTCTGTTAGCAAATTTTGGTGTAACAACCAGTATTGGATTTACACTGGCTGCAAGCCATGATTGTGAAAACGTAATATTTTCACGCGCTGATAAAGGTTTATACAAAGCAAAAGCGGCGGGACGAAACTGCGCTCGCGCAGTTTGATAATCACTGGCTCAGCCCCCCTAGCTGAGCCTTTTCTCACTCACTTACCTATTATTTATTCAGTTTACTAACGTACATATGATAGAAAAATAACAGCAATGCCATACCAAAAAAGAAGCCATTTATTACCCATGCTAACGTTATAAATGTCGGAAGTTCAGTGACGATGATCAGTACCAAAGGCGCCAACACGGCCATAATAAAAAAGATACCACCTTTACCATGCCAATAAGCCAACAGTGTCACACTGGTCAATTGACCGAGCAATACAGCATAAATGACATTGTTGATATTCATTGCTTGATTAAGGAATAACATCAAAAAAATAAGCCCTGTGAGTAATAATGCCCAAGGGGATTGCTTAGCCAATGAAGCGCCAATTTTCAGATTATCTATCACTGCGTTCTTCCCAATAAATTCCACACTCTTGCGTTACGTGATCGTGGTTAAAAAAATACCCAACCACTTGTACCAGCACATCGTTATAATAAATCAGTGGCACCAATGCACGCTGCCAAGTTGGCACTTTGGCATCTTTCAACCAATGCTTAACCGTGTTTCGTCCGGGTTTAAATTGCGGTTTTATTTTATCGTTTAAACACCCAAACCTAATCGACACAACTTCATCAGGGTGTGGCGCTCGAATCCCTTTTCCTTGCTTTACGCATAAAACATAGCCGGTCTCAAACATCACAGTATCTAGGCCGACATTGCTTTTTTCAATTGGCTTATCTTGGGTGACGACCCAGTACAGCAGGCCTCTGTAGCGTTTGATTGAACCCGACTTTAAATCAATACTTAATTGCGCATCTACTTTACTCGTTAAGCTTTGTACTAGAATCTGTTCAAGCTGCACCAATGACGGCATTGCCACATTATGCAGTGCTAACCACGCTCTGACGACGTTCTTTTGTCTTAACGGTGAAAGGTTCGCTAATTTTGCTAAATCAACACATCGTGACTCTCTTTGATTACAGATACTAAGGGCTAAATCATCTTGCGTGATTTCATCAATAAGTTGCTGCTGTTGCTGCAATAATTGAATGCTTCTCAACGCACTAGGTAACAAACCTGAAAAACGTGTTTTTAATTGGGGAATTATTTGGTTACGCAAGAAATTTCTATCAAAGTGATCATGCTTATTTGATTCATCCTCAATATGAGAGAGTGCATAGTGCTCAGCAAATGCTTCTATGTCATCACGACTTACATGTAGTAAAGGTCGGATACACTCGCGTCCATTGGGTAACTGAGTACGCGCTCGCATCGCTCCTAACCCAAGTAAACCAGACCCTCGCTTTAATCGTAGTAGAAAGGTTTCAAGTTGATCATCGCCATGCTGACCCAATACGATAAGTGCATCATCAGATGCCTGATTATGCAATGCTTTATAGCGTACATCGCGTGCCTGCGCCTCAACACTGTGCCGAGCTTTATGTTCAACATCAACATATTCATACTTAAATGGCACTTGTAACTGTTTGCATAGCCTGTCGCAAAAGTGTAGCCAATCGTCAGCATAGACTGATAAACCATGGTGAACATAAACCGCTTCTATGTCCACATTTGTTGTGTCTCTTAAAGCCACACATAGATGCAGCAATACAACTGAGTCAACGCCACCCGATAAAGCAACACATAATGTTTGCCGCGTTGGGTTTAGCTGATGTAGCGCAGTATTAAACTGCTTAAATAAAAAACTCGATTTCATAATATAGAACGCAAAAAAGCCGCTATTGCGGCTTTTTACGCTAATTCATCTTACTTAGCAATAACCGAAAGACATTAGCCTGTTATAACGTTGCTCCAACATTTCTTCTGTACTTAATGCCTGAAGATCTGTCAGGTCACGTTTTAACTGCGCTTTCAAGTTTTTCGCCATCACATCATAATCACGATGCGCACCACCTAGAGGCTCATCTACAATGCTATTGATGAGATCTAATTCTTTAACGCGCGTAGCTGATACACCCATAGCTTCAGCAGCTAGTGGGGCTTTATCTGCACTTTTCCAAAGAATTGAAGCACACCCTTCTGGAGAAATAACCGAGTAAGTACTGTATTGCAACATATTAACTCTGTCACCTACACCAATTGCTAAAGCGCCACCAGAACCTCCCTCACCAATAACGGTACAAATAGTCGGTACTTTCAATGCAGCCATAACTTTTAAGTTACGGGCAATTGCTTCACTTTGACCACGCTCTTCAGCACCCACGCCAGGATAAGCGCCAGGGGTGTCAATGAAGGTAATAATTGGCATTTTAAAGCGCTCAGCCATTTCCATTAAACGTAAGGCTTTACGGTATCCCTCTGGCTTAGGCATACCAAAGTTACGCTTAATCTTCTCAGCAGTATCACGTCCTTTCTGTTGACCAATGATCATGACCGGCTGACCTTCAAAGCGTGCAACACCGCCCAAAATAGCAGGGTCATTCGCGAATGTTCTGTCACCAGCAAATTCATCAAATTCAGTGAAAATACGTTCAATGTAATCTCGAGTATAAGGACGAAGAGGATGACGTGCCAATTGAGAAACTTGCCAAGCACCTAAACCAGAAAAGATTTTTTCTGTTTGCTCAACATTTTTCTCTTTCAGTCGAGAAATTTCATCTTCTAAGCTCAGATCTAAACTACCTGAACGGCTAACATTTTGTAATTCTTTAATTTTTGCTTCCAATTCTGCAATTGGAAGCTCAAAGTCAAGATAATTGAGACTCATGCTCTAAACTACCTATTAATTAAAATTCTAGTTCTATTTCTTGCGCCGCCATTTGCGACAACCGAGTTATTAGGTCATCTGTAGGCGTCACACACCATTCGGTCCCAAGCGTTAGCTCTGCTAACGCGTCTGGACGCTGGTACATAACTTTTATTGGACATGTACCAAATTTATAAGGTTCTAACACTTTTCGCAATTTATCGAAGAAGTTTTCGTCTATTTGCACCATATTTAGCGTCATTTTAATTGCTCTAATACGTTTTTCACGTGCTTGAGCTATGGTACAGACATCTCTGGCAGTCATTGTAATGCCACCAGAGAAGTTATCAAAGCTGACCTGTCCAGATATTACCAAGATTTGGTTAATTTGCAGCAATTCTTGGTATGTTTCAAACTGTTCAGGGAATAAGCGTACATCAATTCGGGCACTTTTGTCATCTAAAGTTATTAACCCCCAGCGATTCCCTTTTTTATTTATTAACGTACGCGCATTAATCACTAAACCAGCAGCTGTTGACTGAACATCTCTATTCGTTGGCTGCAAATCAACTAATTTACCCGATGTATAGTGCCTCAATTCTCGTCGATATTGGTTTATAGGATGGCCCGTTAAATAAAGTCCTAACGTTTCCTTTTCCCCATCTAACCACTCATTGTCAGTCAGAGGCCTTGCCAGTACAAAGGCTTGCTCAACTTCTTCCGGTTCTACAGCCAACAATCCAAATAAGTCAGACTGACCAATCGCTTCTGCTTTATGGTGTTGCTCCGCAGACTTCATGGCATCTTTTACGCTAGCAAGTAACGTTGCTCTTCCTGTTTGTGTGCCATCAGGCCCTAATTTATCCAATGCACCGGCATAAATCAGCTTTTCTAGTACACGTTTATTTAACCGCTTTAAATCGACACGTGCGCAAAAGTCGAATAGATCTTTGAATTCACCACCTTGTGCCCGACACTCCAAGATGGTGTCTACTGGTGCTTCACCAACGCCTTTAATAGCACCAATACCATAGACGATCTCACCTTTTAAATTTACAGTAAATTTATATTCACCAGCGTTTACATCAGGTGGTAACAAGGTCAACTTCATGTTTTCACATTCATCAACCAAAATAACAATCTTTTCGGTGTTATCCATATCTGCTGACATAACCGCAGCCATGAACTCAGCAGGAAAATGCGTTTTCATCCACAATGTTTGATAAGACACAAGTGCGTAAGCGGCCGAGTGAGATTTGTTAAAACCATAGCCTGCAAACTTCTCAACCAAGTCGAAGATTTTCATCGCCAACTCACCATCTACACCGTTATTGACTGAGCCTTCTTCAAATGTTGAACGCTGCTTGGCCATTTCTTCTGGTTTTTTCTTACCCATCGCGCGGCGTAACATATCGGCCCCACCAAGCGTGTAACCAGCCAACACCTGGGCGATTTGCATTACTTGTTCTTGGTACAAGATAATGCCATAGGTCGGCTCGAGAATAGGCTTTAAGCTCTCATGCTGCCACTGTACGTCGGGATAAGAAAGTTCTTCACGGCCATGCTTTCGGTCAATAAAGTTATCTACCATGCCCGACTGAAGTGGACCGGGTCGGAACAGCGCAACCAGTGCAATCATGTCTTCAAAGCAGTCAGGTTTCAGCCGTCGAACCAAGTCTTTCATACCGCGTGATTCTAATTGGAACACCGCTGTTGTTTCAGCGCGTAACAGCAGCTCAAAACTCTTACGGTCATCCAATGGAATAGCCGCAATATCTACATGCTCTTTGCCTTCTCGCGTAAGACGTTCATTGGCCATATCGAGCGCCCACTGCAAAATCGTCAGTGTTCTCAAGCCTAAGAAGTCAAATTTAACCAACCCGGCGGTTTCAACATCGTTCTTATCAAACTGAGTAACGGGAAACTTCCCTTCATCATCACAGTACAACGCAGCAAAGTCGGTTATTGTCGTCGGAGATATAACCACACCACCAGCGTGTTTCCCTGCATTTCGTGTACAACCTTCTAAAATTCGGCACATGTCAATGAGATCTTTTACTTCCTCATCGCTGTCATATACTTCAGGTAAGCGGGGCTCTACATCAAATGCTTTCGCAAGAGTCATGCCTGGATCACCAGGTACCAATTTAGATATGCGGTCAACAAAACCATACGGGTGGCCAAGCACCCTACCTACATCACGTATTACCGCTTTTGCGGCCATAGTACCAAACGTGATGATCTGAGACACCGCATCTCGGCCATACAACATGGCAACGTGGTCAATGACTTCATCTCGGCGGTCCATGCAAAAGTCGACATCGAAATCCGGCATTGATACACGTTCTGGGTTCAAGAACCGCTCGAAAAGTAGATCGAACTCAAGTGGGTCCAAATCGGTGATCTTCAAGGCATAAGCAACCAGCGAGCCCGCACCAGATCCGCGTCCAGGCCCTACTGGAATATTGTTATCTTTACTCCATTGAATAAACTCCATTACAATCAAAAAGTAACCCGGAAACCCCATCTGGTTTATAACGTCTAACTCTAATTGCAGTCGTTCATCATACTCAACGCGCTTTGATTGTCTGTCCTGTTCATCTGGAAATAAAAACAGTAACCGTTCTTCTAAGCCATCTCGGGAGACCTTAACCAAGAAATCGTCAATTTTGAGCTCCCCAGTTGGATAATCTGGGAGGAAATAAGTCCCCAGCTGAACGGTGACGTTACATCGTTTTGCTATTTCAACAGTATTTTGCAATGCCTCAGGAATATCACTAAACAACTCCTGCATTTGCTCTGCTGTTTTTAAATACTGCTCTTTAGAAAAACGTTTAGGCCTGCGTTTATCTTCCAGTGTATAACCGTCAAATATCGCCACACGAATCTCATGAGCATCAAAGTCTGCTTCATGAAGAAACACCACTTCATTCGTCGCTACAACAGGTAACCCTCGCGTAGTTGCAAGCTCCACAGCCGCATGCAAATAGGTTTCTTCATCGGCTCTACCTGTACGAATGAGTTCTAGATAGAAATTATCAGCAAAATGTTCTTCATAAAATTGCACCGTTTCATCTACGAGTTGGGGGTTACCTTTTAGGAGCGCTTTGCCTACATCGCCATCTTTACCTGCGGAGAGTAAAATCAACCCTTCTTTATGTGCAGCTAACCATTGCTTATCAACAACAGGACGGTGAAATACGTGGCCCCGTTGGTATGCTTCAGATATTAATAAGGTGAGGTTTTTGTATCCAGTATTGTCTTTGGCTAACACCACTAAGCGTGACGGTTCATCGGGAAACTGGTCGCTCTTAAGCCAAATATCAGCACCAACAATGGGTTTAATACCTGCGCCGTGCGTTGTGCCATAAAACCGTACTAAACCACAAAAGTTCATTTGGTCCGTAATCGCAATCGCAGGCAACTCTAACTCTTGCGCTCTTGCAACAATAGGCTTCGTTTTTGCCAAACCATCAACCATTGAAAAGTCACTATGAACTCTTAAATGCACAAAATCAGGTACTGCCATCGTTATTCCTTACCTGCAATAATACGCTGAACAGGCTTAAAGGTTGTTCTATGATGCGGTGTTATGCCATGCGCTTCAAGCGCTGCAAAATGTGCCTTTGTCGGATACCCCTTATGTGCGGCAAAGCCAAATTCAGGGAATTCAGCGTCTAACTCCAACATTTCATTGTCGCGGGTGACCTTTGCCAAAATAGATGCAGCGCTGATTTCCGCCACTAAAC
Source organism: Pseudoalteromonas sp. MMG012 (assembly GCF_018100875.1). Lineage (NCBI taxonomy): Bacteria > Pseudomonadati > Pseudomonadota > Gammaproteobacteria > Alteromonadales > Pseudoalteromonadaceae > Pseudoalteromonas > Pseudoalteromonas sp. MMG012. The sequence continues at coordinate 115,113 of NZ_JAGJEF010000004.1, read as the reverse complement.
TATCTCCTTTTACCACGCTCTGAGCAGCCATTGTTAATTTTGGTAAACGGTTACCATCAATAAAAACAAAATCTGGCTGAATCGCCAACCCTTCAACAGCACGACTCATCGCAAGCATGGTGGCATGTAAAATATTAAGCTCATCAATCTCTGCCACTGACGCACGCGCAACATAATAGCACAGCGCTTTTTCTTTAATTTCTTCCGCCAATGCAATACGTTTTTTCTCTGATAACTTCTTTGAGTCAGCTAAGCCATCAATCGGTTTATTCGGATCTAAGATCACAGCAGCGGTCACAACATCGCCAACCAGGGGGCCTCGACCAACTTCATCTACGCCGGCAATAAATTGTACATCTGGACGTTCAACTTGCATCTATTAACTCCGCTACGGCTTTTGCAGCCTGTTTACTTGCATCTAGCCTAATATTCTCATGTATCTCATAGAAGCGTGCAACGAGCGCTTCACTCTCACCTCTGAGCATTGGTAACAATGCATCAACTAACGCGTCTGCATTACATTCTTGCTGTAAAAACTCTGGTACCAATGGTGCATCAGCCAATAAATTTGGCAAAGAGAAGTACTTTATATTAAATGTAAAAAAGTGCTTAAATATCCAATAACTTGATGGTTTAAACTTGTACCCTACTACCATTGGTTTTTTATATAGCATGGCTTCAAGTGTTGCCGTGCCTGACGCCAATAACACAGCATTTGCAGCCGACATTGCTTCGCTTGATTGCCCTTCTAATAACAAGGGTCGTAAGTTTGGCGCAACCTCTGCTAACACAGATTCAAATTGTGCTTTTCTTTTCGCGTTGACAAGCGGTACCACTACTTTTAACTCTGGCAGTTTATCTTTAAGTAGTTTGGCTGTTTCCAAATACGTGCTGCTTAATAAGCCAACCTCAGAACCTCTGCTGCCTGGTAGAAGGGCTAACACTAAGTCATCTTCAGCGAGGCCTAACTTAGCTCTGGCTGCGCTGGCATTCACTTTAAGTGGAATTTCGTCAGCAAGTGTATGTCCTACGAACGTACACGGTACATCATGTTTGTCGTAAAATGCCTTTTCAAATGGCAGTAATGATAAAACCAAATTAGTTGCTTCTGCTATCGTAAAAATGCGCTTTTGGCGCCATGCCCATACGGAAGGGCTGACATATTGTACTGTTTTTATACCCGCTTTTTTAAGTGGCTTTTCGACTCGTAAATTGAAGTCCGGTGCATCAATACCAATATAAACATCAGGCGGATTGTCAATAAAATGCTGAACAAGCTGTTTGCGTATTTTTAACAGCCGAGGTAGGCGCCCTAACACTTCAACCAATCCCATGACTGCCAGTTCTTCCATATCAAACAGTGTTTTACAGCCCGCTTGCTGCATTTTAGGTCCTGCAATACCCACAAACTCTGCATGAGGATAATGTTGCTTTAAAGCATGAATAAGACCTGCGCCCAATATATCGCCCGACAATTCGCCCGCTACAATACCTATGGTTAATTTATTTTTATTTATCATGTCTATTATCTGAGTTTGTATAAATAAAAACGCCATACAAATTAATCTGTATGGCGTTCATCAATAACGTTTTATCACGGCCGATTTAACGAATAATACCGCGATCTGATGTATCTAGAAAATCGATCATCTGTTGTACCGCTGGAAACTGTTTTGCATCTTCTTCAAGTGACAGTACTGCTTCTTCAAGGGTATAACCTTTGCGGTAAAAAGCTTTGTATGCTCGACGCACCGCCATCACTTCATCACTATCAAAACCTCGACGTTTCATACCTTCGGTATTAATTGCCGCAGGTTTTGCCGGAGTACCTGTTGTGGTTACGAATGGAGGCACATCTTTGTTAACACCTGAGTACATACCGATAAATGCATGGGCTCCAATTTTACAAAATTGATGAACCCCAGTGTTGCCCGCAAGAATAACCCAGTCACCGACATGAACATGCCCTGCCACACTAGCGCCATTAGCAAAGATAACATTACTGCCTATTACTGCATCATGCGCAACATGCGTATATGCCATAAATAAGTTATTACTACCAATTCGCGTAATACCTTGATCTTGAATTGTACCCCGGTGGATTGTCGCACACTCACGGATCACATTATTGTCTCCAATAATGAGCTGTGTTGGCTCATCCTTATACTTTTTGTCTTGGCAAGCTTCACCTACTGACGCAAACTGGAAAATATGATTGCCTGAGCCAATGGTTGAAGGTCCCTTAATAACAACATGCGACTCGATGATACAATTATCACCCAGTTCGACATCATGACCAACATAACTATATGGACCAATGGTTACGTTGTTGCCTAATTTCGCACCCGATTCAACAATCGCAGTAGGATGGATCACTATTATAACTCTCTTCTCGCGCACATTAGCTCGGCACTGCATACCACTTTGCCGTCTACTTTTGCTTCACCGTGAAACTTCCAAATGTTACGGCGCTCTTTTACAAAATCGATATGCAAATGCATGGTATCACCAGGTAATACTGGTTGCTTAAAACGTGCATTATCGATCGCTGCAAATAAGTATAGTTCACTCTCGCTGCGATTTTCCACCGTTTTAAACCCAAGTAAACCAGTGGCTTGTGCCATTGCTTCTAAAATCATCACACCGGGGAAAATAGGTTGACCAGGAAAATGACCAGTGAAAATAGGCTCGTTCACTGTTACATTTTTTATCGCATGTAGATATTCACCCGCTTTGTAGTCAATAACTTTATCAACCAATAACATTGGGTAACGATGAGGTAATAGCTTTAAAATTTCTTGTGTATCAAAGCTGTTTAATTCGTTTGCCAAAGTAGCATCCTTTTTATTCATCAATGTTTTTTAAGTGCTCAGTCAGTGTTTCTAACGACTTCAAACGCTGCTTGAACTCTGATAAATTACGAAAATGGGCAATATTTCGACGCCATTCTTTATTCGTTGAGTGCGGTATTCCAGATGAATAAACACCTGAATTAGTAATGGCTTTAGTAATCATTGTCATACCTGTAATGATAGCGCCATCGCAAATATCAATATGTCCATTGATCCCAACCAAACCCGCGATTTGACAATGCTTACCGATTGTCACGCTTCCTGCTACAACCGTTGCACCTGCAATAGCTGTCCCTTCTCCAATTTCAACGTTGTGTGCAATTTGAATTAAATTATCCAAAATAACATTATCATGAATGATCGTATCATCTAATGCGCCACGGTCAATAACGGTATTCGCGCCAACTTCTACGTTATTGCCAATATTCACACCGCCGACTTGAGGAATTTTTATCCACTTACCAGCCTCATTCGCGTAACCAAAACCGTCACTACCGATTACACAGCCAGATTGAAATAAACAATTATCACCTATGGTAACATCATGATAAACCGTCACATTGGCCCACAATTTAGTGTTATCACCAATGACTGTATTTTGGCCGACAAAACATCCGGGACCAATTTGAACATTCTTGCCTATGACAGATCCGGCTTCAATCACTGCATTCGCACCGATACTCACATCTTGGCTTAAAGTCACACGGCCATGAATAACGGCTGATGAATGAATATTTGATGCAGACGCAGGAGTAGTGTCCATCATTTGTGCTAAGTAAGCGTATGCAGTATAAGCATTTTTTACAACAATCTTATTGCCAGAAAAATACTCTGCATCACCTTCAGACACAATAACCGCACCAGCATTTGTGTCAGCCAGTTGGTTACGGTATTTCTTATTCGCTAAAAAAGCGATGTTTGTTGGGCCGGCTTTTTGTAATGTCGCGATTTTATCAATCTGATAATCACTATCACCGACTAGTGACGCACATAAATGCGTCGCTAGTTGACCCAAAGTAAACTGTTTGGTCATTATTTTTTGCTTACCGCATCAACAATTTTGCTAGAAAGGTCTGTTACTTTATCAGGATTAAAGTAGATAGTGGTATCTTTTACTCTTACTTCGTCAAACTTTCCTTTTTTAGCAACGCTTTGAATCGTTTTGATGATAACGTCTTGTACTTTAGCAAGCTCTTGGCTTTGACGAGTTTTAATCTCTTGCTCTAACGGACGACCTTTTTCAGCCAATACTTTTTGCATGCCTTGAATCTTGTCACGCAGTGTTGCCTTTTGCTCGTCACTCATCGTGGCACTTTCACGCTTAAACTTTTCAGCTTCAAAACGGATGTCACCTTGAATTTTCTCAAGTTCTTGACGACGCTCTGCAAACTCTGTGAGTAACTGCTGCTCTATTTTAGCCATCTGTGGGATCTGCTTATAGACTTGTTGCATATCAACAATACCTACTTTATGTGCTAATGCACTCGCAGAAGTACCCATCATTAGTGTGGCCATTAAAGCCATTGCTGTCGTTTTAAATAGTTTGTTCACAAATTTACTCCTTAGAATGTATTACTGATATTAAAGCTGATTGTTTTCGTTTCATCGTCTTCTTCTTTTCTTAACGGATGAGCAAAACTAATCAACATTGGCCCCATTGGTGAAATCCATTGAATAGATAAACCCGCTGAAACCCTAAATCTTGTTGGATCTGAATAATCAGACAATTTTTTATATTGATCTTCTGGCAAATGTAGGTATCTATCTACATCAAATTCTGTATCCCAAACATTCGCAGCATCAATAAATAAGCTCGTTCTTACTGAGTTGGTGTTATCTTCATCTAAGAACGGTGTCGGTACTATCAATTCCGCGCCTGCAATTGCTTTTGCATTACCACCGATACGGCCACCAAATTGAAGTCTATCGAACTCAGGGTTTCCGCCAATACTGCCCGTCGATGAACCATCTGGTAATATCGAACCAGGGATCGATGTTGGAATACGTTGAATCGCTTGCGGTAAAATTGTATTTCTATCAAATCCACGCAATTCCATTTCTGTTATACGAAAGAATTCTTGGAAAGGTAGAATCTGTTCAAAGCCATTCGTTTCGCCATAACCGTTACCGTAACCAAGGGCCGCTCTCACTGAAAATACCCAGCGATGATCGTTACTTATTGGCCAATAAAAGCGTGAATCATAATTCAATTTAAAATAATTCAGATCTGAATTCGGTGTTGTTGCTGTCAACTTCAACGTTTGACGAGAACCATCGGTAGGGAACATACCACGGTTAACTGTCACTCGAGACCAACCTAAACTCAGCTCGTACTTAGTGAAGTCAAAATCAGCTTCAGGGTTTTCGGGATCAAGGAAACTCAAACGTAAAATACGTGTTTGCTCATAATCAGCAATATCTGATAATGACTCTTCAATCCAACGGCCACCAAAGTTAATTCTATTTACTGCGTCAATAGGGAAACCAAAGCTCGTACCTAAACCATAACTACGTGACTTGTACTCAACTAAGCTGAATTTACTCGCATCGTAATTACTAAAGAAAATACTACTGCCTTGAGATACACCATCTGGGGTAAAATACGGATTTGTATACGACACACTATATCGGTCAGAACCTTTTGCTGTACTCACATTAAATGCAACTTGGTTACCCGTACCTAAAAAGTTGGATTCACTGACACCGACATTAAATTGCATTCCTGCATATGAGCCATATGCAACACCAGCCTGAAAACTACCTGCTGGCTGCTCTTTTACATCAAAGTCTACGTCAACTTGGTCGTCAATTCCTGTAATTGGTTTGACTTCAAATTCAACACTTTCCATATAAGGTAAGCGCTGTATTTGTAACTTAGAACGTTCAAGACTTTGATTGGACAACCATGCCCCTTCAAGTTGTGTCATTTCTCGACGTACCACTTCATCAGCGGTCACCTGGTTACCATTGACCATGATACGGCGAACATATACACGTTTACCGGGGTTAACCGATAAAGTGAGTTTCACTTCTTTATTTTCATCATCAACTTCTGGGATGGTACGAACTTCAGCATTGGCATAACCAAACCGTGCTAGATAGCTTTTAATAAACTCTTCAGATGAGGTAACAATTGAACCGTTATAAAGCTCACCAGCGCGTAATGGGAGCACACTTTTAATCAGCTCTTCTCTTCCCAATAAATCACCGATGAAGTCAAAACTTTTAACTGAATACTTTTCACCCTCAGTCAAATTAGCCGTAACATAGACTGACTCACGCTCTGGACTTACCGATACTTGTGTTGAGTCAATATTAAAACGAAAATACCCTCGGTCTAAATAATAGCTACGGATTTTTTCTAAATCGCCTTCAATCGTTTGCTTTTGATAGCGGTCATTCGACATGAATTTCCACCAAGGTAAATCTTGTTGAGAATCGGCAAGCTTTAACAACTCTTCATCAGAAAATAACTCATTACCTACCAGATTGATTTGTCGAACAGAGGCTGCGTCACCTTCGTCAAATTCAAGCATTAATCGCACACGGTTTCGAGGTAAATCAACAATGTTAACTTCAAGTTTCGCATTGTATTTACCAATACTATGAAAGAACTCGATAAGCCCTTTTTCAATATTGTCTAATACTGTTTTATCTAAAGGCTCACCCGCTCGAATATCCTGACCTTCTAGGCTTTCATTTAACTGCTCGTCTTTGATGTCTTTGTTTCCATCAAACTCAATTGAAGCAATCGTGGGCCTTTCACGAACTTTGAAAATAACCTGGTTACCATCACGTAATGCAGCGATGTCATCAAAGTGACCCGACTTATAGAGCGCTTTTATGGTGCGTGAAATCGTGTAGTCATCTACAGAATCACCAACATTAATTGGAATATGCGTAAGTGCTGCTCCCAAAGCTACGCGCTGTAGCCCTTCAACCTTTAAGTCTTCTACGATAAAGGTATTTTGCCCAAGTGCGGCAAAACTTGCGCCCAGTAAACTGGTAACTGCGAGATGTTTTTTTATAGGCATTTTATTATCTTTATCCTTTACAACAATTAGCGTCATAACGCTGTGACGGGTGTTGTATACACCAATTCGAGCTACAGTCTCGATACATCATTTAATAAAGCAAAACATGTTAGAGCGATTAATAACAAGGCACCAACCTTAAACCCTAACTCTTGTGTCTTTTCAGAGACTGGTTTTTTACGGATTAGTTCAATTATGTAATACATTAAGTGCCCACCATCCAAGACTGGTAGAGGTAATAAGTTAAAAACACCTAAATTAACACTAATCAAAGCTAAAAAGCTCAAAAAGGCAACAATGCCATAGCTCACGCTATTTCCAGCGCCAACGGCAATTCCGACAGGCCCGCTTAAGTTTTTTACTGATACTTGACCTGTGATTAAGTTGCCAATCATATCAAAACTCAGACTGATAAGCTCATACGTCTTTTTTATGCCCAGCACCATACTATCCAAAGGACCGTACTGTCTAGTTTCAATATATCCGTTAGGCCACTTTTCTAACTGAGGCACAACTCCTAAGTACCCGATAGAGCGTCCATCGCTCATCTGCTTCGCTTCAGGAATAACCGTAAGCAATTGCACATTACTTGCTCGACGAATAGAAAAACGCAAAGGTTGTTTGGCCGAGACTTTTATTTTATCCACTAAGGACTGCCAATCAACGACGTCAATTTCATTAATCGATACAATCGTATCACCCACTTTAAGACCTGCTTTATCCGCTGCCGAACCAGTTTGAATATGGCCTAAAGTTAATGTTAATGCAGGTCTAAAAGGCTCAATGCCAATAGACTGTAGTGGAGCTTCGTCTTGTTTATCTAGCTTCCAGCCATTAAGTGCAATCGTTCGTAACTGAATTTTTTGCTCTGCGTCTTGTACTTTAACTTGTACTTCTTGTTCACCTAAATGACTCATTAAGCCAAAAGTAACCTCTTGCCATGAAGAGACTGCCTTATCACCCAACTGCAAAATATGGTCGCCAGGTAGAAAGTTTGCCGTTGCTGCCCGACTATGTTCTGCAACCCCGCCAACAACCGGTTTTACATTCTGCACCCCAATCATATACATCATGGCAAGCGCAAAAATAGCGAATAAGAAGTTTGCAATGGGGCCTGCTGAAACGATGGCTATCTTAGATAAAACAGGCTTACTATCGAAAGCCAAATGCTGCTTATCAGCAGGTACAGTATCAACTCGTGCATCAAGCATTTTGACGTAACCGCCAAGCGGTATCAAAGCAATAACATACTCAGTACCTAACTTATCATGCCATTTGAATAATGGTTTTCCAAAACCAATTGAAAAGCGCAAAACCTCCACACCGGCTTTGCGTGCAACCCAAAAATGACCATACTCATGCACGGTTACTAAAATACCCAATGCTAAAATAAATGAGCCTAAGTTCCAGAAAAATTCAAACATAATTATCTCAATTCACTAATACATTGTTTTGCCAGTAACCTAGCTTGAGCATCCTGAGCCATAATTTCCTGTACCGAATTTAATGAAGTTAATGTCGATTTAGCAAGCACCTCGGCATTTACTCTATAGATATCACAAAAGCCGATCTGCTGAGCCAAGAACGCAGCGACAGCAATTTCATTTGCAGCATTAATCGTTGTCGTTGCGGCCTGCCCAGACTTACACGCATCCATTGCCAATGCCAAATTTGGATAGCGCTCAAAATCTGGTTTTGTGAAGGTAAAGTTTGCTATGCTAGAAAAATCAAGAGGCTGTACACCTGCATCAATCCGTTCTGGATAAGCCAAGCCGTAAGCTATGGGGGTTCTCATATCAGGTTGGCCCATCTGAGCGATCACAGAGCCATCTTTATATTGCACCATAGAATGGATCATACTTTGCGGATGAATGACCACTTCGATATCTTCAGCTGTACAATTAAAAAGCCACTTGGCTTCAATAAACTCAAGTCCTTTATTCATCATTGTTGCTGAATCTACTGAGATTTTTTGGCCCATGGACCAGTTTGGGTGTGCAACAGCTTCACTCACTGTCACACTCGGGAGTGTGGCTAAGTCTCGCGTCAAAAACGGACCACCTGACCCTGTTAGCAAAATTTTACTGATCCCTTGATGGTGTATACCTAAATCAGTATTGCGTTGAAACGCCTGTGGCAAACATTGATAAATTGCATTGTGCTCACTATCTATAGGTAATAAAGTGGCACCGTGTTGTGCTACTTTGTCCATAAATAACTGGCCAGACATCACTAGCGACTCTTTATTTGCTAATAACACCTTTTTACCAGCTTCAACGGCTGCAAGCGTCGGTAACAACCCAGCTGCACCAACAATTGCTGACATAACCGTATTAACATTGTTATGGGCAGCCACATCACACATAGCTTGAGTGCCGCTCAAAACTTTAACCGAGGTATGTTTTAAAGCATCTTTAAGCTGCTTAGCCGCTCTTTCACAGTGCATCACTGCATACTGAGGATGGTGTGTAACACACAATGACGTCATTTTAGCCACATTTGTACCTGCGGCTAATGCAAAAATCGTATACTCATCTTTATTTCTTTCAATAACATCAATTGTAGAAAGTCCGATCGAGCCTGTCGCTCCCAGTATTACAACATTGTTTTTCATACTCATAGAGTAACAATCCAAGCGTAACATAAAGCGAAGATGGGCGCTGCCGCAGTTAAACTATCTATTCGGTCGAGTATGCCACCATGCCCAGGCAAAATAGATCCTGAATCTTTTAAACCAGCTTCCCGCTTAAACATGCTCTCGAGCAAGTCTCCAATCGCAGAAAATAGCGCTACACCGATTGTGAGCCCTGAATATAATAGCCATTGGTGTGATTCAACTTCTGCAAAATAACAAAAAAGCAAAACAAATATCACAGAAGTTACAACCCCGCCAAGCAAACCTTCAATGGTTTTATTGGGGCTCACTTTGGGCATTAATTTGCGCTTACCGAAATTTTTACCCGCAAAGTATGCACCGATATCCGCACTCCATACGATACCGAGTACCACCATTATGAGAGTTGACCCATATTGTTGAGACTGCTCATACTCTGCACTGCGCATCACATTAAGTGCTAACCAAAGCGGAATGAGCGTTAATATGCCTGCAATGGCACGCATAATTATGCCCTCATTCCATGCTCTGCTCATTGAAGGGTATTTAAAAACCAAAAAGGTTGCGACCAGCCACCAGGCAAAAGCCAGGGTAAAAATATAATTTGCATCTGCAACTAACTTACCCTGTTGCCATAAGGACTCTATCGGCCAATGGGTATGTAATATGGAAATGATGATGCCCATCAATGCAACAACTGACAAACGCTGACGCACTCTCCCGAGCCCCATAAAAGCAGACCACTCCCAAGCACCTAGCAGTACGATAGCTGCTGCGATAAAACTAAATAAAGCTAATGGTGTATAAAAAACCAAAAGCAAAGCCAGCGGCGCAAGAACCACTGAAGTTATAATACGTTGTTTAAGCAAATTAATTACCTTTAACTTGTTACTTTTGACACTGCGAGTAATTCTTTTATTTGATCGCCTGTGCAGCCAAAGCGTCGCTCTCTAGATACATAACATGCAATGGCCTCTGCAAACGCCTCTTCATTAAAGTCAGGCCAAAGTGTATCTGTGAAATAGAGTTCAGCATACGCTGCTTGCCAAAGCAAAAAATTACTAATACGACAATCACCGCCAGTTCGTATTAATAAGTCTAATTCACTTTGATGTGCCATAGAAAGATGGTTAGTTATTGCTTCTTCCGTGATATCACTTGGCTGAATTTTTCCTTCACTAGCCTCAATAGCAAGTTTTTGTGCCGCCTGGGTAATATCCCAACGACCACCATAATTTGCAGCAATATTTAGCTGCAGGCCGGTATTATTCTCAGTTAACGCATGTGCTACTGCAACTCGCTCTTGTAACGAGTTCGGAAAACGAGAAATTTCACCAATAACATTCAATTTAACATTATTTTTATGAAGCTTTTTTACTTCTTTAGTTAACACAAATAGAAATAATTCCATCAGTGTGCTCACTTCATCTTCTGGCCGACGCCAGTTCTCGCTACTAAATGCGAATAAAGTGAGAGACTCAATGTTAAGTTTCGAACAAAACTGTACTGCCGTACGAACCGCATCAACGCCCTTTTTATGACCATATGTTCGTGGGCGATTGCGAGATTGCGCCCATCGTCCGTTACCATCCATAATAATAGCGACGTGTTTTGGCAAAGATTGCTGCGAAATTGTGTCAGCGCTTAAACTCATAAATCCCGATTTCTATAAAAAAAAACGCCGCCTAGTATACCCCAGACAGCGTTGCAAAACTAATAATTTCGAACTGCTTAGATTTCCATCAACTCAGCTTCTTTTGCGCTCAATTGTGTATCCATTTCCTTAACAAACTTGTCTGTCAACTTCTGAACTTCATCTTCAGCTTGACGTGCTTCATCTTCAGAAATGTCTTTATCTTTTAATAAAGATTTAATATCACCATTGGCATCACGACGAATATTACGGATAGCAACACGACCGCCTTCTACTTCACCACGTACTATTTTGATTAAGTCTTTACGGCGCTCTTCAGTTAGCGGAGGTAATGGTACGCGAATAATCGTGCCTGCAGACATAGGGTTTAAGCCCAAATCAGATGACATAATTGCTTTTTCAACAGCCTGAGCCAAAGACTTATCAAAGACACTAATCGTCAATGTACGAGAGTCTTCTGTTGAGACGTTTGCAACTTGGTTTAGTGGTGTATCTGCACCGTAATATGAAACCATGATGCCGTCTAGCAATGCAGGGTGTGCACGGCCAGTACGAATTTTAGAAAGTTGGCTAGCTAGGGCTGCCACACTTTTTTGCATGCGCTCTTGCGCGTCTTTTTTAATATCGTTAATCACAATTCAATCCTAGTCTTGTTTGATTATTCAGAAGGTGCTGAAGAGATAAGAGTACCCTCTTCTTCGCCCATAATGACGCGTTTTAACGCGCCAGGTTTATTCATGTTAAATACGCTTAAAGGCATATTATGGTCACGTGCTAGCGTAAATGCCGCTAAGTCCATCACCTTTAATTCTTGATCAATGATCTCATTGTACGTCAAATGACGATACAAGGTTGCATCTGGGTTCTTAACTGGGTCATCGCTAAATACGCCATCAACTTTTGTCGCTTTAATCACAGTATCGGCTTCAATTTCAATACCACGTAGACATGCAGCTGAATCAGTTGTGAAAAATGGATTACCCGTACCCGCTGAGAAAATAACAACTCGGCCAGACTTTAACAAGCTAATTGCTTCAGCCCAGTTGTACGCGTCACATACGCCGTTCAGTGGAATTGCCGACATTAAACGACAGTTTACAAACGCACGGTGCAGTGCATCACGCATAGCCAAACCGTTCATCACGGTTGCAAGCATACCCATGTGGTCGCCTACTACGCGGTTCATACCCGCTTCAGCTAATGAACCACCTCGTAAGAAGTTACCGCCCCCGATAACCAAACCCACTTCTACGTCGAGCTCTACTAATTCTTTTATTTCTTGTGCCATACGATCCAATACTTTTGGATCAATGCCAAAGCCTTCATCTCCCATTAAAGCTTCACCGCTTAGTTTGAGAAGAACGCGTCTAAAAACAGGTTTTCGATTGATAGTCATAGTTTCCGGGCCATTTGTAAAAGTGAGATAAAAAATAACCGCGCTTATGAAAGTCATAAATGCGCGGTTATTTTAAAGAATTTTCAGCGTTGAAGCAAAAGCAAATCCGCCATTATAGCCTCATTGCTTTTTTTGCTGAGAAAAGAGAGATTACTCGCCTTTTGCAGCTGCGATTTGAGCAGCAACTTCAGCAGCGAAATCTTCTTCTTTCTTCTCGATACCTTCGCCAACTTCTAAACGTACGAAGTTAGATACTGTTGCGCCTTTTTCTTTAAGGATATCGCCAACAGATTTTTTAGGTTCCATGATGAACGCTTGACCAGTAAGAGAGATCTCACCAGTGAACTTCTTCATACGGCCAACAACCATTTTCTCAGCGATTTCAGCAGGCTTGCCTTCGTTCATTGCGATGTCAATTTGAACCGCTTTTTCTTTTTCAACTACGTCTGCAGGTACGTCTTCAGGGTTTACGTACTCAGGCTTAGATGCAGCAACGTGCATCGCTACGTGCTTAAGCGTTTCCGCATCAGCTTCACCAGCAACAACAACACCGATACGCTCACCGTGACGGTATGTAGAAAGGCTTGCACCGTCAATGTACTCAACGCGACGAACGTTGATGTTTTCACCGATTTTAGCAACTAATGCAACTCGTGCTTCTTCAAACTGTGCTTGAAGCTCAGCAACAGCAACTTTAGAAGTTGCAGCAACGTCTAGTACAGAGTTAGCGAACGCAAGGAAGCTCTCATCTTTAGCAACGAAGTCTGTTTGACAGTTAACTTCTAGAAGTGCAGCGAAACCTGCGCCTTCTTTGATAAGGATTGTGCCTTCAGCAGCAATGTTACCTGCTTTCTTAGCAGCCTTTGCAGCACCGCTCTTACGCATGTTTTCAATTGCTAGTTCAATGTCACCAGCAGTTTCAGTTAGCGCTTTTTTACAATCCATCATGCCAGCGCCAGTACGCTCGCGTAATTCTTTAACTAGGGCAGCAGTTACAGCCATTAGTATATCCTCAGATCTGAATATGTTTAGGGAAGCGGGATGACCGCTCTTCAAGAATATCAAGTCTTCATCACGAATTGATGAAGACTTGATGACAGCTAATTACTCAGCTTCAACGAAATCGTCGTTCTCTGCTTGAGCAACGATATTGCTTTCACGGCCTTCAGTGATAGCAGTTGCAACAGCGCCAGTGTAAAGCTGGATAGCACGGATTGCATCGTCGTTACCTGGGATGATGAAATCAACACCATCTGGGTTCGAGTTAGTATCAACTACTGATACTACTGGAATACCTAGGTTGTTAGCTTCGCGAATTGCAATGTGCTCGTGATCTGCATCGATAACGAAGATAGCGTCTGGAAGACCGCCCATATCTTTGATACCGCCAAGGCTCTTTTCAAGCTTTTCCATTTCACGAGTAAGCATTAACGCTTCTTTTTTAGTTAGCTTCTCGAAAGTACCGTCTTGGCTTTGAGTTTCAAGGTCTTTAAGACGCTTGATTGATTGACGAACTGTTTTCCAGTTAGTCAACATACCACCTAACCAACGGTGATTTACGTAGAACTGCTCACTTTGAAGAGCTGACTCTTTAACTGCTTCGCTTGCAGCGCGCTTAGTACCTACGAAAAGAATTTTACCTTTGTTAGAAGCAGCGTTCTGTAAGAACTTAAGTGCATCGTTGAACATTGGTACAGTTTTTTCAAGGTTGATGATATGTACACGGTTACGAGCGCCGAAGATGAAAGGCTTCATCTTTGGGTTCCAGTAACGTGCTTGGTGACCGAAGTGAACACCAGCTTGAAGCATATCGCGCATTGAAACGTTTGCCATTTTAATTTCCTCTAAGTTAGTTAGGGTTAAGCCTCCACATATCCCATAGCACCAACATGTTCAGTATTTTACTAAGACATGCACCCAAGTGTATGTGTCGATATGTGTGTGTGTTAAAATAAAATTGTGGTTGCCTTAAATACAAACATCTCTAAGATAAATTTGTAAAAAGACGGCGCGCTTTATACCATATAAAATAACAGAACTCAACAATCAGTATAAAAATTGTGCGTTGAAATAAACTTAAAATAACCGACTTGGAGTCTGAATGAGTGCAGTGATTAAAACCCCTGATGAGATCGAAAAGATGCGTATTGCTGGGCGTTTAGCAGCAGAAGTACTAGAAATGATAGAGCCTTTTGTAAAGCCAGGGGTCACAACCGACGAGCTAAATACAATTTGTCATGATTACATCATTAACGAGCAACAAGGCATTCCTGCTCCACTTAATTATCATGGTTTCCCAAAATCAATTTGTACGTCTGTTAATCACGTAATTTGTCATGGTATCCCTAATGACAAAGCGCTGAAAGACGGTGACAGTGTCAATATCGATATTACCGTTATCAAAGATGGTTACCATGGCGACACATCGAAAATGTTTCATGTAGGAACCCCAAATATTCAAGGTAAACGCCTTGCTGAAATCACACAAGAGAGTTTGTATCTCGCGATCAAAATGGTAAAACCTGGCGTGCGTTTGGGTGACCTAGGTGCTGCAATTCAAAAATACGCGGAAGGCTTTAATTACTCAATCGTTCGCGAATATTGCGGTCATGGTATTGGCGCCGAGTTCCACGAAGAACCGCAAGTCATGCATTACGGTAAAGCGGGCACTGGTGAAACATTAAAAGCGGGGATGTGTTTAACCATTGAGCCTATGGTTAATGCGGGTAAGCGTCAATGTAAAGTGCTAAAAGACAATTGGACGGTTGTAACGAAAGACCGAAGCCTTTCAGCCCAGTGGGAACACACACTACTTGTCACTGACAATGGCGTTGAGATCTTAACTCACCGCAACGATGATACGATCGACAAAATTATTGAACATCCAGCACAATAATAAATGCTTCGCTGTAAAACCTTCGCTGAGTAAAGCTCTGTCGGTGCTTTGCTCTCGAAGCTAAAAACAAAGCAAAAAATGGCAATCAAGCGTTGCCCTTTGTGCTCAAGTCAGTAAGCTAAGCTCAATACCTTTGCGATGGTATTGAGCTTGAATAGACTATTCAGATCAATTTAACCCTTAGCACCCACCAAGAATAAGATGCAGGGAGCCTGTTGTGGCATTGCCTAATAAAGTAAAAACACTGCTCGATAATGCAGAGCAACTGTGTGACTTAAAAGATTGTGCTGCTTACTTTTATAAGTGGCTTAGCAATGAATTTTCGAAACAACCCGTTCGTAACCTGATCAACTCTCGCGCAGAATTTATTGATAGACTGCTGATAAAGTTATTCAATGATACTGGCTTAGCTCGTTACCCTGAGTTAGCCCTCATTGCCGTCGGCGGCTATGGTCGAGGGGAATTACACCCTTACTCTGATATTGATTTTTTATTGCTTGTAAATGACACTCCAAATGCAACTATGACCTCTGCACTTGAACAGTTTGTCACCCTACTTTGGGATCTAAATCTAGAAATTGGTCACAGTGTACGCACGCACGAACAGGTGCTTGACCAAAAAAAGCAAGATGTACACTTCACTACGAGTCTACTCGAAAGCCGTCTGATCTGTGGTAATCATGTTGAATTTGAACGACTCAGAAGCCACATTGTGGAGACCCCTATTTGGCAATCTGCTGATTTCTTTCTCGCAAAAGTTGATGAGCAAAAAGTTCGACACAGAAAGTGCCACGGTACGGCTTACAACCTAGAGCCAAATATTAAAGAAAATCCGGGTGGATTGAGAGATGTACAAACCATTTTCTGGGTTGCTAAAAAGCACTTTCACGCAGAAACTCTTGAAGAGTTAATCAATCATGGTTATTTAACACACGAAGAATATCAAGAGCTTCTTGAGTGCTTAGAAAATTTATGGAACATTCGTTTTGCGCTGCATTTAGCAGCAGGTCGAAGTGAAAATAGGCTGCTTTTTGATTATCAACCCCATGCTGCTGAAATTCTTGGTTTTGGCTCTGAAGGGAAAGCATCGGTTGAGCGTATGATGAAGCGGTTGTTCAGGATCATGAGCCGCGTTCGTGAAATGAACCAAATGCTATTGTCGTATTTTGAACAGAGTATTTTACCGGATCAATTGGAGCGTACAGCTGTCTCCCTTGATGAAAATTTCGAACGAATCGGGAATAAAATAGGGGTAAAAAATCCTTCTGTTTTTTTCCGCAGGGAACAACTCTTTGTATTATTTGAACATATTGCAGAACACCCTGAAATCACAAGTATCGAACCCAGTACCATAAGAACAATGCGTCAAGTACGCCGCAGATTGCTGGGTGACCTACAAGACTATGCGGGATGCCGAGATGCTTTCTTACGTTTAATTAAACACCCTAATGGCATGGGAAGAGCATTCACCTTGATGCATAAGCATGGTCTAATTGCAGCCTATTTACCACAATGGCGTAATATTTTTGGCCAAATGCAGTTTGACTTATTCCATGCCTATACCGTTGATGAACATACCCATAAACTCATCAATAATATCTACCTTTACACTGAAAAAGACCGTAAAAAAGAATTCCCTATTTGCAGCGAAATTATCACGCGGATGGACAAGCCTGAATTGCTTTACTTGGCAGCAATTTTTCATGACATTGCTAAAGGACGTGGTGGAGACCACTCTGAACTTGGCGCTGTTGATGCACTCGCTTTTTGTAAAGTGCACGGTTTCACCAACTCAGATGCGCGATTAGTATCTTGGTTAGTGGCCAACCACCTATTAATGTCTGTAACGGCACAACGCAAAGATATCAATGACCCTGATGTGATTGCTGAGTTCGCTTCAATTGTAAAGAATGAGCGCCAGCTCGATTACTTATATTGCTTAACGGTTGCTGATATTCGCGCAACCAATGATAACCTCTGGAATGATTGGAAAAACACCTTACTCCGTGAGCTTTATTTACACTCTCAGCACGCTCTAAGGCTAGGTCTTGAAAACCCAATGGATATGCGGGATCAAATTCGAGATAAAAAGAAACAAGCAAAACAAAGACTCATTAATTTAGAATATGAGGAAGAAAAAATAGACCTTATTTGGTCTCGATTTAAAGCAAACTATTTTACCGCCTTCAGTGAACAGCAAATCTCTTGGCACAGTGAGCATTTACTAAAAACCAACGATCTAAATGCATCTTGTGTTGTGGTAGGCGAAAAAGCGATGCATGGTGGTACACAGGTTTTTGTTTACAGTCCATACAATGCCAATTTATTTGCAAAATTACTTACCGTTATTGGCTCTAAGAAAGCACAAATACAACACGCTCAGGTCATGACGACCAAAGATAATTCTGTCGTGTACAATTTTGTTATATTAGAAGTCAGTGGTGACCCTATGAGCGGGAGCCGTGCGAACTCTATACGCCGTGGCTTAGAAGCAATATTAAAAGATCCAAAGAAAAAAATTCGGACTAAAAAGAACCGTTCTCATCGATTCAAAGACTTTAATATTAAACCAAAAGTCATTGTACGCCCCCACGCCCGAGTAAACCGTAATCTCATTGAAATTCAGGCCATAGATATACCTGGCCTACTGACAAAAATAGCTGAGGTTTTTCAAGCTAATTCATTACATATTCACGCGGCAAGAATTACAACGGTAGGGGAACGAGCCGAAGATTTCTTTGTAATATCAAACGCAGACTATCAAGCTCTTGCAGAAGAGCACAAAGCAGCATTACATCGTGACTTGATGAAAAAATTAAATGCAGAAACAGAGTAAAGAGGAAACTATGTCTGATTTAAAGAGCATTATTGAGCAAGCTTGGGAGCAAAGAGACGGGATCTCACCAAGCCAAGTTTCAGAAGAAGTGCACAACGCAATAATCCAATCTTTAGGCTTATTGGATTCAGGCGCAGCAAGAGTTGCTGAAAAAGTAAGTGGTGAGTGGGTTGTTCACCAGTGGTTAAAAAAAGCCGTATTGTTGTCATTTAGAATTCGTGACAACCAGCCTATGAATGACGGTGTGAATCAATTCTACGACAAAGTACCGTTAAAGTTCAGCGATTATACCCCCGAGCAATTTCGCCAAGGTGGCATGCGTGTTGTGCCAAACGCAGTAGCTCGTCAAGGCAGCTTTGTTGGCAAAAATGTGGTACTCATGCCTTCATATGTCAATATTGGCGCGTATGTCGATGAAGGCACTATGGTCGATACATGGGCTACTGTTGGCTCATGTGCGCAAATAGGTAAAAATGTACATCTATCTGGCGGCGTTGGCATCGGCGGGGTATTAGAGCCTTTACAAGCAAATCCGACGATCATTGAAGACAACTGCTTCATTGGTGCACGTTCAGAAATCGTTGAAGGTGTGATTGTTGAAGAAGGTGCGGTCATTTCAATGGGTGTATACATTTCTCAAAGTACCCGCATTTATGACCGTGAAACAGGCGAAGTGCATTACGGACGCGTACCAGCGGGCGCCGTTGTAGTTCCTGGTTCTCTACCGAGTAAAGATGGTTCCCATAGCTTATATGCAGCAATCATCGTTAAGAAAGTAGACCAACAAACGCGTGAAAAAGTCGGGATTAATGCACTATTACGCTCAATAGACGACTGATCAACAGCTCGTCTGGCATAAGCCAAAAAAAAGCGCTTGATGAAGTATTTCTTTATTTGAATACTTCACATAGCGCTTTTTAAAATAACCTAAGAGATGGATTATTCAAAAATTATAGTGCGGCAAATACATCATCTGTTTTCGCAGCACACACAAAATCATTTTTGTGTAACCCTTTTATAGAATGGCTCCACCAAGTGACGGTCACTTTGCCCCACTCAGTCAATAAGCCAGGGTGATGACCTTCATCTTCGGCCATTGCGCCAACCTTATTCGTAAATTCTAATGCGAGTTTGAAGTTTTTAAATTTAAAAACTCTCTCTAACTGCATGATCCCATCACGTACTTCAGGTACCCAATCAGGGATCTGTTTTATTAATACTGCTAACTCTTCATCTGACACTTTAGGCGCATCAGCACGACACGCTTCACATTTTTGTGCACTTAAATCAGACATTTAAAATCCTTAACTTGCTAGTTTTTGTTTCGGTGGAAATTTTGGCTCAAATAAGCCTAACTCTTTTGCCTTGGCAACCAATGACATAATATCCATCTGTGAAATATCAAACAGATCATTGATAGAATTAATCGTGTAATAGATTGGCTGCATTATATCAATGCGATACGGCGTACGTAACACATCACTCACATCCAGAGGTTGAATTTCTGGCGTACCAGAGTAAACATATTGTGTTTCACCTGGGCTTGATAGCACCCCACCACCATATATACGTAGGCCATCTTTTGTTTGCATTAGCCCAAACTCAACAGTAAACCAATATAACCGCGCTAAATACCCACGATCTTTCTTTTCTGCTGCATAACCCAGCTGACCATATTTATGTGTGAACTCGGCAAATGCGGGGTTAGTTAACATTGCACAATGACCAAAAATTTCATGGAACACATCTGGTTCTTGTAAATAATCAAACTCTTCTCGTGAACGTATAAACGTTGCAACTGGAAACTGCTTATTTGCAAGCAAACGGAAGAATTCATCAAAATCAATGAGCGCAGGTACTGGCGCAACTTGCCAGCCAGTCTCTTGACCTAACACTTCGTTAAGTTCTGACAATTGTGGAATACGATCATGTGGTAGGTTTATTTTTTTTAGTCCGTCCATGTATTCATTACAGGCTTTGCCTTCGATGCATTGCAGCTGACGTGCTACTAGTTCAGACCAAATTTTATTCTCTTCGTCACTCCATGCAATCACACCATTCTCATCGGGTTGCTTAGAAGTATATTTGCTCGATTTAGCCATAGAAACCTTCATTGTTACCTATCACAGCCATCTAAGGCCGCGCTTTAACTTGTGACAACGATACTATGTAAAAGTAAGCAAAAGTTTAATAGCAACGGCGTATAACGCCATTGCTAGATACGCGCATTTTGTATCTAATTATTTACACAGATGTACACAAATAAATACAGCACTCAATCTAAAGCTACAAATAAACACCTGGAGTAAACTAATGTTTACACTAAAAAGCGTTAAAAGCGAGTTCGAGATCAGCAATAATATCTTCTACATCCTCCAAACCAATCGATATACGGATCAAACCATCCGAAATACCCGCTGCTTGTCGTTCTTCTGGGGTGTAAGGTGAATGCGTCATAGATGCTGGGTGCTGAATTAATGTTTCAGGGTCACCTAAACTTACAGCTAACGTGCAAAGCTCTGTGGCATTGATAAATGATTCTCCATCCGCTAAAGAACCTACTATTTCAAAAGCAATAACGCCACCAGCCCCTTTCATTTGTTCGCCTAAATACTTATACCCAGGATGAGAAGGCAATCCAGGATAAAATACTTGGCTCACTTTATTATGCTTCTCAAGAAATTCAGCCACTTTTTGCGCGCTTTCACAGTGGCGTGCCATACGGACAGCCAGTGTTTTCAGACCACGGTTAATCAGCCATGCGTCATGTGGACTGATTGTTGCGCCAATATCTTTGAGTACCGTCAACTTAATCACTTCTATATGTTCTTGCGAACCACACACCACACCAGCGACAACATCTCCATGCCCATTCAAATATTTTGTTGCACTGTGAATGACAATATCAATACCGAAGTCTTTAGGCTTTTGTAACAATGGGGTCAAGAATGTATTATCAATAACGCTGATTAAATTATGCTGCTTAGCAAATTGCCCTATCATCGCTAAATCTAGTACTGTCATATTTGGATTAATTGGCGTTTCTGCAAACAACATCTTACTATTTGGCTGAATCGCGGCCTGTAACTGCGCTTCATCTGTCATGTCGACGAACGTAACGTCAATACCAAACTTAGGTAACATATGCGAAAAAAGAGCAAAACTACAACCGTATAACGCATTTGACGCAATGAGATGATCGCCATGCTCTAAAAAGCTCAAAACTGATGCCGATACCGCGCCCATTCCGGTCGCCGTTGCTGCGGCACTTTCCATACCTTCTAGTGCTGCTACTTTTTGCTCTAGCTCTGTCGTAGTTGGGTTACCTAAACGCGTGTAAATGTAACCGGCCTCTTCCCCAGCAAAACGAGCAGCTCCTTGTTCTGCATCTTTGAATTTGAAGGTTGATGTTTGATACAAAGGTGCCGTCAATGCACCATGTGGGTCGTCAAAGTGGGTTGGTCCATGAATACATTGCGTGTTGTCATGATACTTCTTCATAAAATTGCCTGTTAAGTTGTTATTCTTGAATATATTTACCTAATAAATAAATCAGTGAATAAAAATTCACAAGCACGCCAGATGGGAAGATGGCTAGCTGAGCGAGATTAACTTCAACAGTTTGTATACAATTGTTGTCACTCTTTGCTGGCAGGCTTATTGTCTCCCTTACTTAACAGCGTTGTAAATACTGTTTCTATTGTCGACTTTAATAGCCTTGGTTTCTGCTCTAGTTGTGGCAGTGGCCGGCATATTTCCATAGCCTTGTACCCTAACCGAGCTGTAAATACCCCTGCACTTAAGCCTTGTGCTGCGCGAGCTGACAGTTTCGTCAATAACTCAGCTCCAAGACTTGTCGACGCCAAATCCGAGACAAGCTCCGCAGCGCCAGCAAAAACCATTTGCTTAAGTAACAACCTATACAAAGTGATCCGACTTCTATAACCTAACGGAATACCGTAATGCTGACTCAGTTTTTCAACTAAATGAACACCGCGCCACAATACCGCCAACATGTCTAACAATGCCATTGGACTTAACGCTACCAGCATTGCACTTGTCGTCGCATGCGCATTAATTAACGCTTTAGCTTGTTCATCTTGGCTTTTCAGTAATGTATTTTGATAAAGCTGTAACACCTCTTTGTCAGTATGGTGTGGCTTAATACTTTCTTTAAAATCAAGGACTTCATCGGGTGTATGTAAAGTCAGTAGCGGCGCCAACCATTGTTGCGCTTCTCCAATTTGAGTGCTGTTTAAAAGCCTCAAAGCATCACTTTGTGTACTAGTGCGATTCGAGAGTAATCGCAGTGCGCGATACTCTCCAATTGTAAAGCGCAATACAACGAATAAAGCTAGCAGCAAAACCACTATGTACACACCGCCCAAAAACCATGAACGTTGAATTGCGTCCACAATGCTGTAAACACTTTCAATAACAATCAAAATCATTAAACCGATAAACAGCAATCGCTTAATACTCACTCCTGACGATTTAGGCTTGAGTGTTTGATCTAACGCTGATTCGGCTTCATCAACTTGTGTGATCTCTACTAATGTGGCTTGTACAATACGCTTACCCGCGAGCAGTGAGTCATCATTCAATTGCTCTGGCTGCTGAACCTTGTCTATTTTAATGCGCCGCCCTGCACGCAACTCGTTTTGCTCAGTCATCGTAACTTATCTCCGAGTAAAAATTGCAGTACATGATCTAAACGAACATGGCTTAAGTTTCCACACTTTGCAGGCAAAGGGGCAAAAGAAAGAAAATCAAAACCTTGCTCAGGCCACTGCTCTTTGCTCAAACAGTGAGTGGGAGGTTGAGGTGGCAAAAATGTAATTTGGTGGGGCTCATCTATTGGCTTTCCCACTATACAATTAAGGGTTTTCCCTGATTCAACAACTTGAGTTTGCTGCGTACTTTGTACTGCAGAAACAGCCATTGTGTCTATTTCTACACCCGCAAAGCGTAAGTCATTACTTTTCTCATGGACCATACTATGCAACAATTTCGCAAGCTGTGGTTGCTGCTCATAGCTGACATGGTCACACTTATTCGCCGCAAATAAAACTTTGTCAATTTTTGGGTAGAACAGTCGTTTCAACATATTTGATTTTCCATAATCAAAAACATCCACAATGTTACGTAATGCCTGCTCTTGCTCTCGCAAAGTATCTGGACCATCAGCTAAAGCACTTAACATGTCAACTAACACTATTTGCCTATCGAATTGGCAAAAGTGCTGCTTATAAAAAGGGCTAATAACCTGCTGCTTGTATGCATTAAAACGCGCTTCCAAATGCATATACTGAGTCTCATCATTCACTGTCATTGCCCCATAACATGGAAAAAACAACAGTATCGGCGCGCCCGCCAAATCGCCGGGAATGAGCATTCTCCCTGGTTGTAACTGAGCAACCTTTGTGTGCTGTTTCAAACTTAAAAGTAGCCTTTGATATTGCTCAGACAATTTTTTCAATATCGTTTCATCAACAACAGCATCACTATCGAAAGTGTCCACAGCCGTTAAAAACTCTTTAGCATAATCAATATATTTAGGTTGCTTTAATAATGTCAGCACCTCCTTACTCCAAGTTTGATAATCTTGATTTAACATCGGTAAATCAACCAACCATTCTCCAGGGTAATCAATTAATTCAAGGTAAACCGTACTTATAGGTGAAAGGTGCTGCTTAAGCGCGTTACGTGTTTCAAACTTCAATGCCAGTGTCAATGTGTTAATACGCTGAGTAGAGGAAGGCCAGCTAGGTGGGTTTGCCAATAAAGAGTTCACTGCGCAGTTATAATCAAATGTGGGAATATCTAACGCGCGTTGCGGAATCGCCTTAACGGCAATCAGTCTTTGCTCTCTAATAACATCGAAAAAAGGCAGGTTTTGCTTGTCTGCTTGGGTTGTTAAATGTTTTATCAATGCCGTGATAAATGCCGTTTTTCCACTTCCACTAAATCCAGTAACAGCTAACTTAATGTGTTGATCTAAACTTCTGTGCAGGGTTTTTTGTGCTTTATTTTTAAGTTTCTCAAAAGTATCTTTACTGAAGCGTCTGGTGTTCATAAATTAAGTGTCACTCCTGAACAACGTAGTTACAGAACCAAAGTAAGCCGTGGCGTATTAAACGCCACATCACGTGCGATAAACTATAACTTATTAATTTCTCGGCTGACCGTAAATTCGCTAGAGGTAACGTATGTTTCCATGCATTGAATTCGACCGTCTAAACGATTTAATCGCTCTTTTAGATCAAATAATGCCTGCCTTGGTGGCTCTCCTTTTTGCCAAACTTTAAATTTGACTGCAATTGGGTCTGCATCTTTATGTGTTGAAGGGGTCGTCACATAATCACTTTTTTTATCTAAAATGAACCAACACGCAATGTATACAACAACAAATAATGGGCCACCTGATAGCAACACTGCAGTAATGAACAAGATGCGTACTAACCATAACTCCATGTTAAAGTAATCACTGAGCCCCGCACAAAC
Organism: Pseudoalteromonas sp. MMG012; assembly: GCF_018100875.1. Classification (NCBI taxonomy): domain Bacteria; kingdom Pseudomonadati; phylum Pseudomonadota; class Gammaproteobacteria; order Alteromonadales; family Pseudoalteromonadaceae; genus Pseudoalteromonas; species Pseudoalteromonas sp. MMG012. The sequence goes on along the minus strand of NZ_JAGJEF010000004.1, from coordinate 90,327 downwards.
GCCTGCCAGCTTTCCTCGTTTTGGATCTCTATAAAGTTCTCGCTTTATGTTGCTCATATCTTACGTCTCCACTCGGGTGCCTCTTGATCAAGGATTGCTTCTAGTGTTTCCACACGCTCTGCCATCTTTTCAGCTTTACTTGCAAGTTCAAGCAACTGGCGATGTTCATGTTCGCTTAACCCCTGACTCACCTGTTTCTTACTGCGATAGTGAAGTACAAGCCATAATGGCGCCACTACCAGCATAAAAATAATAATTGGTGCTACTAATACTTCAAGATCCATAACTCGATACTCCTGCGACTTATTTGTTCTATGTTATTCGCACCGACAGCTTGGTCAGTCGATGCGTTTTATTTCAATTATTTACCAGCAAGTTTTTTCTTAAGTTCAGCTAACTCATCATCAACTTGTTCGTTTTTTTGCAAATCAGCAATCTCGTCAGCCAGGTTCTTTTTACCTAAGTCATACGACTCAACTTGTGACTCTAGACCATCAATTTTAGACTCGTAACGCTCGAAACGATTTAAAGCATCTTCTACTTTCGAACTATCTAGCGCTTTTTTCACTTCTAAACGAGACTCAGCTGAGCGTTGACGAAGTACAATGGCTTTTTGACGTGCTTTAGCATCAGCCAGTTTATCTTGTAGCGTCGCCACTTCTTGTTGCAGTTTCTCTATATGTGACTCAACGTGCTCTAACTCATTTTGAACACTTGCAGCCGCATCAGCAGACTTCTGCTTTTCCAGTAAAGCTGAGCGAGCTAAATCTTCTCTACCCTTAGTGAGCGCCAATTCAGCTTTACTTTGCCACTGTTCAACTTCTTCATTTAACTGCCCAACACGACGTGTTAACTCTTTCTTCTCTGCTAACGTTTTAGCTGAAGTTGAACGCACTTCAACCAACGTATCTTCCATTTCTTGGATAATAAGACGAACCATTTTTTCAGGGTCTTCAGCTTTATCTAAAATAGCATTGATATTAGAGTTAACGATATCTGCAAAACGTGAGAAAATTCCCATAATCTTTACCTCTTTAGTTTCTAAATTTAAGTTGCTTACATTACTAGTATCAATTAACTTGCCAACTTTTTTAAAAATAAAAGCTTATAAATATCAATAAATTAAATCATATCAGAAAAAACTTTAGTTCGCAGTAATTATCAAATACACTAACACTTAGCAAAAATAACTAAGAGTTAGCCAATATGAGTCAGTTTCGCCAACAAGACAATTTACTCGGTCAATCAGACAGCTTTTTAACTGTGTTAGATAAGGTGTCACAACTGGCCCCTCTAGAGAAGCCGGTGTTAATTATTGGTGAGCGAGGCACAGGTAAAGAGCTCATCGCCGCTCGGCTACACTTCCTTTCTGAAAGGTGGGAGCAAAATTACGTTAAACTAAATTGCGCGGCGTTAAATGAAAATTTATTAGAGAGTGAACTATTCGGCCACGAAAGTGGCGCGTTTACTGGCGCAAACAAGCGTCATGAAGGGCGGTTTGAACGAGCAAACGGTGGCACTCTTTTTCTTGATGAACTCGCCAATACATCCGCAATGGTGCAAGAGAAACTCCTACGTGTCATTGAATACGGCGAATTTGAGCGTGTCGGCGGCAAAAGTACAGTCAAAGTCGATACACGCTTGGTCTGTGCAACCAATGAAGACTTACCTTCACTCGCTGACAATGGCGAATTTAGGCATGATCTACTCGACCGCTTAGCATTTGACGTGATCACTTTACCTCCGTTACGCGCACGCCAAGAAGATATCATGCTCTTGGCCGAGCAGTTTGCCATCAATATGGCTAGAGACTTAAACTGGTCTTTATTTAGTGGCTTTACTCGCAAAGCAACTGATGCGCTAATGAGCTATGACTGGCCCGGCAATATCCGAGAGCTCAAAAATACGGTTGAACGTAGCCTATATAGGCATGGCAGCGAACAACTGCCAGTACACGAAATTATCCTCAACCCGTTTGAAAGCCCTTTTAGACCAACACAACGTGTGAAAGCTCCTACTATTAGTGCGCCTATTGCCGAGCACGCTGCAATAAAAGAACCGACTACGTCTCCCCTTACAAATATGGCACCCAAGCAAAATGTAGCATTCCCATGTGATCTAAAAGAGCTGTCGAATGAGTTTGAAATTGAATTATTACAACAAGCGCTAGAACATAGCCAATTTAATCAAAAGAAAACTGCACAAATGCTCGGATTAACGTATCATCAACTACGTGGTTATTTGAAAAAATACAACCTGTTAGAGTCAGGTCAAAAACAAGAGGCGTAAGGCGTGCGGAATATAGTACTAGGTGCGATATGTATCTATTTACTTGGCTGTGTTGATGCGAGCCCACAGTTAACAAACGAAAAATCTCAGGGCCTAGTTTATTGCGCTGAAGCCAACCCTGTGTCTTTTAATCCTCAGGTCACAACAACAGGCTCGACTATTGACCTGATTGCAAGCCAGTTGTACGACACCCTGATCAGTATTGATCCTGAAACTGCCGAATTTCAACCTGAATTAGCCACCAGTTGGGTAGTCAGTGATGAAGGTAAAGCCATTACCTTTAAATTACGCCAAGGCGTTGAATTTCATAGTACTGATTACTTCCAACCATCAAGGCCTTTAACCGCAGATGACGTGGTATTTTCTTTTAGCCGTCTATTTGATGTGTATAACCCGTACCATTTCGTCGGAGACGCTGAATACCCTTACTTTCAAAGCGTAGGAACCGATCAACTAATACGCCAAGTCATCAAAGTAGACGAGCATACTGTAAGATTTGAGTTATTTAACGCGGAAAGTAGCTTTCTATCTAATATTGCTACCGATTTTGCCGTTATTTTATCGCAAGAGTATGCTCAGCAGCTTATCGCTCAAGAAAATAAACCCGCTTTCGACCATTTTCCCATCGGGACAGGTCCATATAAATATAAAAACTTTTTGCGCGATAACCTGGTGCGTTATCACCGTAATGAAAAATATTGGAAACACAGTGTACCCATGCAACAACTTGTGTTTGATATCACCACCAATGGTACCAGCCGCATTGCAAAAATGTTGACCAAAGAGTGTGATATTACCGCCCACCCAAGTGCAACACAATTAAGTGTGCTCAATGCCAGAGAAGACATCCGAGTTGATAAAGCGGCCAATCTTAATATTGGCTATTGGGCATTTAATACTGAGCGACCTCCGTTTGATAACTTACTCGTGCGTAAAGCACTCGCGCACTCAGTTGATTTCGATAAAATAATGCAAGCAGTTTTTTATGGCAACGGTATTTTAGCTCGCTCCCACTTGCCGCCCTCTTCATGGGCTTTTAAAGCACAAGAAAATATGCCCCAATACAATCCCACATTGGCAAGAAAGTACCTCAAAGAAGCAGGTTATGAAAATGGCTTCGATATGACGCTCTGGGCCATGCCAGTCTCACGAATTTACAATCCGAACGCACGAAAAATGGCTGAGCTAATACAGAGTGACCTAAAAAATATTGGTATTTCGGCAAAGATCGTTGAATATGAATGGAATACCTTTATTGAACGTATTGGCAATCATGAGCATGACAGTGTCCTGCTCGGCTGGGCAGCTGACACACCCGACCCCGATAACTTCTTTAGTCCACTGTTAAGTTGCACCGCTACTTTTAGTGGAAAAAACCCTGCTAATTGGTGTCATCCGGAGTTTGATTTACTCCTTACACAAGCTTTAGATACGACTGATATTAATTTACGCAAAACTTTTTACCATAAAGCGCAACAAATGCTGATAGAACAACTTCCATTGATCCCCATTGCACATGGCGTTCGATTTCAAGCCACTAGCAATGACATAACGGGCGTTACTCTTAGGCCCTTTGGTGGTATTTCACTTGGTCGAGTAAGGCGTAAATAATGTTAATTGAATATCTATTACGAAGACTAAGCTTGCTGCTGTTTATGGTTGTCACTTTGACCATTTTTACCTTTTCTCTTAATTATTTGTTTCCAGGCGATGTACTGACTAACTTTAGTGGTCAAGTAAATACCAATTACACTCAGGCACAGGCTCTGGTCGAAAAGTATCGCATTGATGAAAGCCTGTTGGTGCAATATGGGGCATTTTTAGCACGCATTGCAACGGGAGATTGGGGTATATCGCTGTCATCAGGGTTAAATGTATTTGAGCATGTTACGCGACTTTTTCCAGCAACGTTAGAGCTGTGTGTCTACGCTTTATGTGTCGCAGTATTACTCGGTATTCCCGCTGGAATAATCGCTTCAGCATACCATCGAAGATGGCCTGACCGCGTTATAAACTCTCTCACTTTGATGGGCTTTTCCATTCCCATATTCTGGCTTGCGTTATTGTTGATCATGGCTTTTTGTCTTGGATTAGGGCTATTTCCCATGTCAGGCAGAATCGGCTTATTATATGAAATACAGCCCGTTAGCAACTTCATTCTGGTGGATATTATCATTCAAGGCTTCCCCTATCATGGACTCGCTTTTTTTGATGCATTAAGGCACCTCGCTCTGCCCACCATTGTGTTAGCAATGTACCCTACCACCGTACTCGTGCGCTTTACGCGCGATTCAATGTTACAAGTATTAGAACAAAACTATATAAAAACAGCCCGTGCAAAAGGGCTCAATCGACGCCAACTCATTTTACATCATGCGCTTAGAAACGCACTACTTCCCGTTATCAAACAAATCGGACTACAATTTAGTACATTGATCACCTTAGCTATGGTCACTGAAGTCATTTTTTCTTGGCCTGGGATCGGACGTTGGCTGATTGATAGTATATACCAACGCGACTATCCAGCTATTCAAGGCGGCCTTTTAGCTGTGTCTATGTTCGTTATTTTAGCAAATATGCTCGCTGAATTTAGTCATACTCTTTTTGACCCTTTGTCACGGAATCAAGCATATGGCAAAGTTTAGCCTTTTTAGCGAAGAATCAAACCGTTCACCGCTGTCCAGATTATGGCGAAAATTTAAAAGCAACCACCCTGCATTGGTCGCTCTATGGGTGTTTATTGCTCTTACCTTACTTGCGTTAACAGCACCATTTATCGCGCCTTATGGCATTAATCAACAACATAGCGATGCACTACTTCTGCCCCCTTCTTGGCATGACTTAGGGGATGTCAGATTTATTTTAGGCACAGATGATTTAGGCCGAGATGTGTTATCTCGTTTAATGAATGGGGCTACATTCACTTTTGGTTTGTCTATAATCGCAGCCCTCATCACCACATTGGTTGGAGTATTACTCGGGACTTTAGCGGGAATAAGCCACGGATTTCGCTCGAGCGTGCTAAACCATTTATTAGATATTACATTATCTATTCCATCACTGTTGCTGGCGATAATTATTATCGCTATTTTGGGCCCAGGCTTACTTAATACTGTTTGGGCAATTATTTTTGCACTGCTCCCACAATATGTCCACTCCATCCGAAACCTCGTCGTCGATGAATTAAATAAAGATTACATCAGTGCATTTCGACTAGATGGTGCGTCTCGGTGGCAACTATTAGTCCGTGGCGTGCTGCCAAATATTTACGAACATATTGTCGTAATTTTTACTATGGCACTATCCACTGCTATTTTAGATATTGCAGCCTTGGGGTTTTTAAAGTTAGGCGCTCAGCCTCCAACCACTGAATGGGGCGCAATTTTGGCTGAAAATTTAGGCCTAATTTATTTGGCACCATGGACTGTGGGTTTACCTGGTGTACTGTTATTCATTGCCGTACTATCCACAAACTTAGTCGGTGATGGATTAAGACAGGTATTAAAAGAGCGTAAGGCTGACTAATGCAACTACTGGATATAAGAAACTTAACCATAGAGCTTCGTACTGAAGATGGCGTTATTCGCGCCGTTGATAAAGTAAACTTAAGCCTAAAAGAAGGTGAAGTACATGCATTAGTGGGCGAGTCTGGGTCAGGGAAAAGCCTCATTGCCAAAGCGATTGTTGGTGTACTCAATTCTCGTTGGACCGTCACCGCAGATCGCATGCATTGGCAGGGTGTTGACTTAATGCGCTTAAGTGCAGAAAAACGCCGGAAAATTGTCAGCAAAGATATGGCGATGATTTACCAAGAACCAAGCCGCAGCTTAGACCCTACAGCTAAAATATTTGAACAAGTTGCCGAGTCTTTGCCTGAAAAAACATTCAAAAAAGGATTTTTCAGCCGAAACTCTGAACGGAAGGAAAAAGTAAAGGCACTGCTTCATAAAGTGGGGATCCGCGAACATGTTAAAGTTGCTAGCAGCTACCCACATGAGCTATCAGAGGGCGTATGCCAAAAAGTAATGATCGCAATGGCCATTGCAAGAAACCCTAAGCTACTGATTGCTGATGAGCCAACCACGGCATTAGAAAGCACCACGCGCGCACAAATATTTCGGTTATTAAAAAGCCTGAATCAGTTAAAGAATATGTCGATATTAATGATCTCTCATGAATTAGAAGAGATCACTCATTGGTCTCATGCCATGCATGTGCTGTATTGCGGACAAATGGTCGAAGCAGGACCAACTCAGAAAGTATTTTATGAACCTTTACACCCTTATACACAAGCATTGGTAAAAAGCTTACCCGATTATGCCCAAGGATTAGCGCATAAAGAACCTTTCTATGCACTCAAAGGCACAATCCCACCGTTGCAACATTTGCCTATTGGCTGCCGACTGGGACCGCGTTGTCCTCAAGCGCAAAAGCAGTGTGTTGTGACACCTTTACAAAATAAAAGTCACGGTCACGCATACGCTTGCCATTTTCCACTTTTTAAGGACAAGCAAAAATGCAACCAGTCTTAAAAGTACAAGCGCTCAGTAAGTCATTTAGAAGCCGTGCGGGTATTTTCAAGCGCAAACATATTCAGGTTTTAAGAGAAATCTCATTTGCGGTTGGGCCAGGTGAAACTTTGGCAATCATTGGCGAGACGGGCTCTGGAAAAAGTACCTTAGCGAAACTATTAGCGGGCGCAGATCATGCTGATTGCGGGCAAATATTACTCGATGGTAAAACCATTGAAGATGACGGCGTAAGACAAAACCAGTGTCGCCATATTAGGATGATCTTTCAGGATCCGACTCGTTCATTGAACCCCGGTATTACCATCGGTGATATGTTAGATGATTGCTTGAAATACAACACTGGCTTAACATCTTTACAACGCAACAAAAAGATCAAAATTACTTTAAGTCGCGTCGGTCTACTGAGCGAACATTATGAATACTACCCTCACATGTTCAGTGGCGGACAATTACAGCGTGTCGCACTTGCCCGTGCATTAATTTTAGACCCAAAAGTCGTTGTACTAGATGAAGCCTTGTCATCATTAGATCCATCAGTAAGAGCACAAACGGTCAATTTGTTATTACAGTTACAAAAAGAGTCCGGGCTCAGCTTTATCTTAATTACACATCACTTGAGTCTAGTGAAACATATGAGCGACCAATTACTGGTACTAAGCCGCGGTAAGGTTGTAGAGTATGGAAACACAGCCAGTATATTTGCCCAACCTAAATCTAAGGTTACACAACGTTTACTGAATGTATAAATTCAACAAATAGTCTTAAAACCGTTGTATCAAAAAGCCCGGCATTAATGCAGGGCCCAAAATAAACGGCTTAATTATTCCTCAAAATATAGCTTCGCTCTGGGCTTTTTCCCAACTTCTTGCATTGTTGCAGCATCGAATAAACGGCCATTGATCATAGTATAAGACACTTTGTCTGTATCTCGTATGTTGTTTAAAGGATCACCATTGATCACCACTAGATCAGCCAGTTTTCCGACTTCTATCGAGCCGATATGTTTATCTAACCCCACATATTTAGCTGGGTCAAGCGTGGCTGCTCGTAGTGCTTCTAAAGACGACATTCCACCTTGTGCAAACATCCAAATCTCCCAATGAGCAGCTAACCCTTCTCGTTGACCATGTGCGCCAAGATTAACTAAAATGCCAAGATCTTGCAGTTCTTTCGCGACACGCGCATTATTAAAGTGATTATAATGATGATCTGGTGACTTCATACGGCGCATAGAGCGTGGCAACAGTTGATTCTTAGGTACGAATTTACTTAATCTAGGGTGATTCCATACGTCCGTTTTATCATACCAGTAGTTTTCCCCCCAAATACCCCCATATGCGACACCTAACGTCGGCGTATAACCCACATCACTTTGTGCCCATAACTGCTCAATATCATCATAAATATTCGCCACAGGAATTGAATGCTCAACACCAGTATGGCCATCTACAACCATGGTTAAGTTATGTTGCAGTAACGAGCCGCCTTCAGGCACCACCATCATACCTAATTCTCGACCCGCTTCGACAACTTGTTGACGTTGCTCGCGACGCGGTTGATTGTATGATTTCACAGAAAACGCGCCGACCTTTTGCAAGCGTTCTAGATGAAACTTCGCATCTTCATATGAATCAATATGTGAAGTATAGCCCGCCACATTCGCGCCATATAATATCGTCCCGGTTGAAAAAATCCGAGGCCCAATGATTTTACCCGCTTTTTGTAATTCACTGGCGGCAAAAACTTCCGTTGTATCATTCGAAGGATCATGAATTGTTGTAACACCCAAAGACAACCCCGCTAAATTGCGCCAGTTTTGCTCTGGGATAATTTCACTACTGCCTTGTGATGTATGGGCGTGTGCATCAACAATCCCCGGTATAATAGTTTGACCTGATACATCTACAATGTTTGCTTCTTTAGGGATCTTGACCTGTTCAGTGCTCCCCACGGCTTTGATATGCTTACCGTCTGTCAGTATTACGCCATTATAGATCACTTTATCACCTTCCATGGTAACAATCGTAGCCCCGACTAATGCAGTGAACCCACTCGGTTCAGCCATGTCATGCTTAAATCCTATCGACTCACCACTTTTAACTTTGAAATCGGCATCTTTAGCTTTATTAATGTCAAACATGCCATCCAAGCTTGCGTGGTACAGCTCAGGCCCTAAACTCCAATATAATGTGTCACTCGCGGTGCTCCAACTGATGTTTTCACCGGCACGTTGTGACAGCTGCTCAACTGGAAACTGTTTATCTGATGGTGAAATAGTAATTGGCTTACCACTTTCTACAAATGGTGTAACAAACACTTTAAACCGTTCTGCAAATGCCAAATACTTCCCATTTGGCGATACTCTAAACTCAGTCGCATGATTGGAATTATACAGTACTTTGGTTTTTTTCGAATCCAGGTCTACTGCCAGTAACTGTGGTTTGGGCGCTTCATTCATTAAGAAAATACGATTATTATTCGCTCCAAACTGTGGTTGAAAACCTTCTTCTGAAATAAGCTCAGCATCTCCACCTTTACTCGACACCCGATAAATACCCGCTTTTAATGACCACTCACGGGCCAATAAGCTGCTTCCAGAAACTTTTCGGTAGACGATTGTTTTACCATCAGGGCTAAACGTTGGCTCGACGTATTTCCCTTTTTGTGACGTGATAGCTTTCCCTTTGCCATTTCTTGCAGATACGACTCGAATACTACCTTGTTTTTGGTCATCCCAAGTCACATAAACAATTTTTTTACCATCTCTAGAGAATTGTGGAAACAGTTCAAAATGATCATTTTGACGAGTAAGTCGTTTCACTTTCCCTGAAGATAAATCACGCTTATAAATATGTCCTAGTGCTTCGAAAATAGCCGTTTCTCCATTTGGTGAAACCTGCACGTTACGGAGCATTTTAATGTCAAACTCGGTTTGATCGATGTTCTGTGCAAAGCGTAATGCTTTTTGAATTTTTTTGGTTGTGGTTACAGAGAAAGCAATTTCATGAGACTTTTTACTCTCAACATCCAATTCATGAAGTTTGCCACCAGCCCAAAAAACTAACCCCTCATTATCAGGAGTCCACGCTATGGTCGGGTAAACACCATGAATAGCCCAAGTTTCTTGCATATCTCGCTCTAAATTGCCATAGAGCTTAGTTTCTTTCCCAGATTCTAAATTATAGAGATATAAGCTAGATTGAAAGTCATCTCGTTTAACATACGCCAAATGTTTTCCATCTGGTGATGGCGTAGGCCTAATCGCGCCGCCCATACCGGATAAAATAACTTCTATCTCTCCACTTTCTCGATCTAAGCGTTTGATTTTATATATACCAGCAACTGAATCTTTTGAGTAATGAAACGTTTTACCTGGAGTCGCATCTTGTGAAAAATACACATATCTTCCGTCAGGTGAAAACGCAGGCTCCCCCAAATCCTTTTGGTCATTTTCACGTGTTGTTAACGGTACACCTTGGCCACCAGCTTTGTGATACAGCCACACTTCCCCCGCACCTAATGAGCGAGTCCCTGTAAAGTGTTTACGAGCTGCAATAAAATCCCCATCAGGACTCCAAGTAGGGCTATTTAACAACCGAAAAGTTTCATTTGTTACCGCAGTTTGTTCTGAGCCATCGATATTCATCACCCAAATATTGTCTCCCCCTCCTTGGTCTGAGGTAAAGGCAATAGACTGTCCATCTGGGCTAAAACGTGGTTGCATCTGCCACCCAATATCACTGGTTAATTGTTTAGCTTGGCCCCCAGACATCGACATAATATAAATATCACCAAGTAAATCAAATACCAAGGATTTGCCATCCGGGCTCACATCGATATTCATCCAAGTACCTTGATCAACCGATATGTTGGCATCAATAAACTGCCCTGGCGGTGTATCGACTTGCCACTTTTCAGATTTTTCTTGTTCTTGTGCTGTTGTTGCTATAGATACACCCAATGCGAGGGCACTTAGTAAGTACTTCTTCATTACTTTTTTACTCTGGTTATGTTGTTGTGACTATACCAACAAAATAACCTGCAAATTTCCAGAAAAATGCCATCAATGACTGAAATTAACGCTCACTAAACCCAGTTGCTTGGGTTAAATTGATAATACTGATGCAGTAACCCATAAAGCTCTGGATCATAATTTCTCAATTCATGGGGCTTTTCGATAAATGTTTCAGTTAGCACCGCAAAGAACTCTGCTTCATTCGTGGCACCATAGCTATGTATGACATGAGGCATCTGATACGCCACATGGCTTTTTAAATTACTATAAGCACGTTGAAACACCTTTCCCCACTCTTTGTAATCTTGACCCTTGGACAACTCAGGTGTGCCATTGGTATACCCCGTTTGCTGATCGAGCTGATGTGCAAACTCATGGAAAACCAAATTATGTCCATCTCCCGGTAATCTATTGCCTTCAAGTACATCATGCCAACTTAAAACAAGTGTACCTCCAGGCCAAGATTCGCCTTGCCTCACAGATGTATGATAATTTACTAGCCCTGCGCTATCTTTGCTGGTTTGTGGCACATAATAACTGCTTGGATATAAAAGTACCTCTTTCACGTTGGGATATAATGGCCATGGTTTATTAAGCACTAACAAGCATGCATCTGCTGCCACAATTACTTCCATTGCGCGATTAATTTTAAGCCCATCGCGACCAAGGATACGCTTTTCACCTAAAAACCACACAATATGACACTCCAAAGCATGTCGCTCCTTATCGGTCATATTGCGATAAATTGACATATACTTTAGTAAGGTTGCTTTATCTTGTTCAGACAAACTTTGCTGTTGATATTTTCTTTTCCAAACATAGCTTTGTACTTCACCCCAGCGCCAATAAACCAGAACAAACGCCACCAATGCCAGTAATAACACACTATTGATTATCATATTGATTACTTATTCACCTTTTAAAACTAAATTGGTACGACATGCAGTGTTTTCAATATGAATTTGATAAAATTGCGTCACTCTAAATGACGACACGTCTCCAGGAACTCGATGCACACTCTCCCAATTGATAAGATAAAAACCGATTTTCTTTCTACAATTACACACAGTGATGTGATTGTCAGTGCCGCAACTGGATCTGGTAAATCAACTTGTCTACCGATTTGGGCAAGCAACATCGGTAAGGTCCTTGTCATTGAACCGAGGAGAATTGCTTGCACCTCGCTAGCTGAGTACTTAGCTCTAAAAAGTGGCCAACCACTTGGCTCTAAAATAGGCTATGCTATTCGATTTGAAACACATTTCAATGAACAATCAGACGTGGTATTTGTTACGCCAGGGGTTGCTCTCAGGTGGTTTTTTGAGGACAAACTGAGTCAATTTAGTGTCGTTATGTTAGACGAATTCCATGAACGTCGTTGGGATATAGATTTGATGCTTGCTTTACTCAAGCAACATAAAAAACATCGCCTGATAATCACTTCAGCTACACTCAACACAAAAAAATTAACAGACTATCTTGATGCAAAGCTGCTACACAGTGACGGTATCATGTATCCAGTAGAAGAAGTTTTCTTTACTTCAAATAGCAACGAAATGCCCTCAAAAGACCAACTTAGCGAACGTACAGTTGATGCATGTAGCTATGCATTAAAGCAAACGCAAGGCGATATCCTAGTGTTTCTACCTGGTAAAGCCGAAATACAGGCTGCCGCTGCCGCTGCAAAAAGATTGAATAAGCTCGTCGTCAGCTTGTATGGGGGGTGCGCTAAGCAACAACAAGAACTTGCGTTAAAAGCGCAAACCGAGCAACGGATTATTTTTTCCACAAATGTTGCTGAAACATCGTTGACCATACCCAATATAAGCTGTGTTATTGATTCTGGCCTAGAACGGCGTACTCATCTTCGAGCAGAAAAAACAGTACTGGCCTTAGATACAATTAGCAAAGACTCTGCCAAACAGCGTTTAGGGCGTGCGGGACGCACGCAGCAAGGCCTGTGTATACGATTATACGGGGAGTACGCACCTTTGATTTCATCCACTCCGCCTGAAATACTGCGAGAAAACCTAACTGAACTCGTATTAGCGGCATCTTGTTCTAGTCATGGTATTGGTTCATTAGAGTTTATCGAAGCACTGCCACTTAAATCAAAACAGGCATCGGTAGCAATATTAACTTCGATAGGTGCCATTGATATGCAAGGCAAGGCAACTGACTTAGGTAAGAGGTTATACCCTCTACCTATCGATATAGAGCTGGCATACCTTATCAATTCAATGCCAAATAACTCACTTAAACAAGCCATGATTGATATTGCAGCACTGCTTACTGTTCCAGCTAAGGTTTACCAACTTCCAAAGCAACAAACGTTAATTGAATCATTGAATCTGCAGCTCCCAAATGCGTGTGACTTAGAACTGGCGATTGGGGTAGTAAGAGGCCAAGTAACCGACCTTATTATTGAGTGTGATGCACTGCGTGAAGCCATCCAATTTAGCGAGTTGCTTCGTAGTGCATTTGACTTACCTGAACTAAAATATGCAGCAAGTTTCAATCACAGTGATTTAGTTGAAGCTATCGCTTATGCTAAACCGAACTCAGTTTACATAAAGCGCCAAAACCGACGGGGTGCATTTGGCAATGGTACTATTGAAGTTATACCAGCAAAAGATTCTCGTATCAGTGCGCAATGTCACGCAATGCTCGTGCTCAATACTTACGCATTAGCAGGAAAAGGGACTAAGCAAGCTATGACTCTCGCCACACTCAATGCGCCCTTTTCAACTTCATTAATCAATAAATTAAATTTAGGGGAACATACTATAAGTCATGCAGAGTTAATCGACGATATTATCATGGTTAATTCAATATACTCTTATTCTGGTGTGAAAATTAGCGAGAAGAAGTTAATACCGCAAGGACCCGCTCTGCTTGACGCATGTTGTGAACTTATATTAAATGACACTTTATTTTCACCTATTGGAAAGCAAATTAGTAAAGCAATAAAGTACCACTCACTATATAATCAGGCCAATAATATAATCGACGACACGCCTCATTCAGATTCGTACATTTATAATAAATTAAAGAGTCTTGGAGTCGATGAACAACAAGATTTAGAATTAATTGATCCTACCGACATAACTTATCAAGGTATCGAGACTTGGGAAATGTCATCTTTCGTAGAGAAGCATCCACTTGAAATTCAATTGAATGATTTAGCAATGAGTGTTGAATATCATTTCAACGCCAAGCGAATAACGCTGCATTATCTTAATGGTAAAAGAAAAGATTTACCTAAACGGTGGGAGCTACCGGCATGGTCTGGGTTTAGCATTAAATATAAGAAGGCCAGTAAAACTGTTAATGTTATTTAATTTTTAGCTATTTAATTACTTCATTTAAAATAAAAAATAGCTTTGTAATAAAATAAAAAACCTCACATAAGTGAGGTTTTTTTATTCTAAATTAGAAGTAATTTAGTTACTAATTATTAGAATGTATAATCAGCTTGAACATAGAAAGTACGTCCGTATGCATCAGCATAACGCGGGTCATAACCAACTTGGTGACCAGCAGCGCCATTGAATGAAATTGGAGGCTCTTTATCAAACAAGTTCTTAATACCGAATGAAACGTTTGCATCATCACCGTAGGCATAACCTAAACGGTAATCAAACAAAGTGTACACCGGTACTTGTCTCTGGATTAAGTTACCATCAACCACTTCTGAAACATCATCCGCTTTAGAAACGCGGAATGCAACACCAGCAGCAGCATCTCTATACCCACTTCGAGAGCGAATATTCAAGCTGTGTGTAAAGTCACCATGTGACAATGTGTTGTTGATGCTAATGATATTACGGAAAGCAACTTGCTCATCAGGACCAACCTGACCAAGGCTAGTATCCCACTCATCAGTAGTACCAACTTTCAAACTTTCGCTCTCAATTAGATAAGTACCTTGGACTGACGTTTTCAATGTACCAAAAGACAACTCGTTTGTTAAATCAAATTGCCAATCAATACCTGATGTATTTGATTTACCGACGTTTTGTGCTGAACGAACGATTGCAACTACAGTGTCGCCAGTGCCTTTGTCAACCTTAGTAACAAACTTGTCTGCATACGTTGCTGAATCAAACCAGATTTGGTTTGGCTCCAAACGACGCACTTGGTTTGTCATTTCGATATTCCAGTAATCAATCGCAAAACTTGTACCTGAGTCACCAGCCCATACAAAACCTACTGAGTATTGCTCTGATTCTTCAGGAGAAAGCTCGGCATTACCTTCACGGTACATATCATACTGAATTTTCTCAGGGTTACAGTACTGTTGAAGTGGGTGATTAGTTGCACCTAAAAGTGCATTACAATCATATGCTGTTGCTGTTACACCAAATTCTAAACGCGGTGCGCCAATTTCGCGCATGGTAGGTGCTTTAAAGCCTGTACCATATGAAGCACGCACTAACAACTCATCCGTTGGACGGTAAGATGCACTGATCTTATACGTTGTATCATTTACGTCGTCACTTACACTCGTGTTACCTGTGCGTAGTGAATCAGTTACACCACCGATGCTATCGTAACGTAGTGAACCTGTTACTTCTAAGTTTTCAAATACTGGAACAATGATTTCAGCAAATGCACCGTAGCCATCACGGTCTAAATCAAATTCAGTGCCTGCTGATTCAAATAGTACCACTTCTGCATTTTGACCTGCACCATTTGTAAGAGAATACTCAGATTGACGGTAATCGAAACCAACGCCTAAATAAACAGTACCTGCATCAATATCTGCAATTGCACCTGATAGCTTACTTTCAAATGCTAACATTGATGTATCAGTTGTTTGCCATAGGCCACTAAACATAGTACCTGCAACCTGTTGGCGCTGTTCGTCAGAAAGGTTTTCTGGAGCATCGAAAATATCAACCGCGCCTGACGTTACTAACGCCATAAACTCATCTTCTAGTGGAAAACCAGTAATACGAGTTTCATCACGCTTAGAATCACCTGCAGTCACAGCAACATCGTATGCCCATTCGTTGATTTCACCACGTAAACCAGCAACAAAGTGACTTGTCTTAGTATTGTACTCAGTTGTACGGTTACCACCTGGCAGAGTACGCCAGCGAGCAGCTACACGTGTCATATCAGCTAAAACATCAGCTGGAAGGTGAGGAATTACATTTGCTTGTACAATGCTTGAGTCTGTTGGCAACGTGAACGTACCAGTTGGATATGGTGCAACACGTGACGTCATAGAGAAATCAGTATGTGTGAATGAAGAGTAAGCTTCAGTGGTGTCATTGATTTCTGCAACACCGCTTAAGAAAAAGCTCGTTCGCTCTGATTCTGGCTGAATCTGTAATGTACTTGTGTAGTCAAACTGACATGCGGTGCCCGATGGCGCACTTGTTTCATGACACGTGCCGCCATTGTTTTTTGCGTATGGGTTGAAAGAATGTGTGGCAGTTTTATGTTTCTTATTACCGTCATCATCAAGAAGAAATTCACCAGTGTCTTTATCTGTTTGATAAACAAAATCACCAGCTTCATTACGCGTGTTATAGGTTACGTAAGCGTTAGCTGGGATCGCATTTACAGAACCCGCGGCAGCTAGATACTGCTCTCCACCATGCTCAAAATTGATGAAACCTGTTTTAGCATAATCACGATCAACAGATTGAAGGTTATCTTGCTCTTCATAACTTACTGATGCCAAGATATTGAAACCATCTGAACTTAGGTCACCAAAGCCTGTTGTTAATGAAATGCTTGAGCTTGATGTATCTTGAGGTTTGTCAAAACGCGCGCTTACTGTTGTGTCTTGAACGTCATCTTTAAGAATGAAGTTAACAACACCCGCGATTGCGTCAGAACCATATAGTGCAGAAGCGCCATCTTTTAGGATTTCAACACGTTTTACAGCCGCTAAAGGAATGTTATTCAGGTTGATTGTACCACCTGAATCAGAAGAAGGCATACGACGGCCATTTAGAAGTACTAATGTATATTCCGAACCAATGTTTCTTAATGAAGCAGTTTGAATACCACCACCACCACCACCTACAGACTCACCAGCGGTAGTAAAGCCCTGCATTGAAGGTAAAGTTGCCATTAGATCAGGTACACTTGTAACACCTGTTTTTGCAATATCGGCTGCGCTGATAACATCAATTGGTAAAGCACCTTCTAAATCGGTACGTTTGATTGCTGAACCAGTAACTTCGATACGTTCAACTTGCTCACCGTCTGCAGCAAATGTATTGGCTGAAAAGGCAGCTGTTGAAGCCGCACCAAATGCGAACGCTAAGCGAACGGCTTTTGAAACTTTGTTGTTTAACATGTGTGATTTCTCCCTGGGATCAGCAAATATGTAAGCTGCTGATCTATATAGTTTTTATTTGTATGTTGAAAATTTCGATTCAATTTAAATTCAAAAGTACCGATTTCACAACTGCGTGACATACTAATCCTTGAAAAAAGCGTAGGTCAACACTTAATTAGCTTTGAGTTACTCCATGCACAAGCCAACAATCCCAAATATCGGGATAATAACGTAAATTAAAAAACAACAGAAAACAGATTAAAAAAGGAACGTGAGCACTAAAAACAGGAACTTAAACAAAATCACACAGATAAAAAAAAGATAACAAGTAGTTAAGTAAAAATTTAAAAGTGCAAAATTCAGGATTTGAAATAAATTTCAATAATTT
Organism: Pseudoalteromonas sp. MMG012; assembly: GCF_018100875.1. Lineage (NCBI taxonomy): Bacteria > Pseudomonadati > Pseudomonadota > Gammaproteobacteria > Alteromonadales > Pseudoalteromonadaceae > Pseudoalteromonas > Pseudoalteromonas sp. MMG012. The sequence goes on along the minus strand of NZ_JAGJEF010000004.1, from coordinate 72,802 downwards.
AAATTATCGACAAAAAACATGTAAAAAAATAAGTTGTAAAATTGAATTTCAGTAAACAGGCATAAAAAAAGCCTCACTTTCGTGAGGCTTTTATACAAATAGCTAATTAAATAATTAACGAATGATTAGAACGTGTAATCAGCTTGAACATAGAAAGTACGTCCGTATGCATCAGCATAACGTGGATCGTAACCTACTTGGTGACCAGCTGAACCATTGAATGTTAAAGGTGGCTCTTTATCAAATAAGTTCTTAATACCAAATGTAAAGTTTGCATTGTCACCATAGGCATAGCCTAAACGGTAATCAAACAATGTATATACTGGTACTTGCTTCTGGATAAGGTTGCCATCAACAGTTTTTGTTACGTCATCTGCTTCTGAAACTCGGAATGCAACACCTACAGCCGCATCTCTATAACCGCTGCGTGAACGAATGTTCAAGCTGTGTGTAAAATCGCCATGCGTCAATGTATTATTAACACTGATGATATTACGGAAAGCAACTTGCTCATCAGGACCTACTTGGCCAAGGCTAGTATCCCATACATCGGTACTACCAACTTTCAAGCTTTCGTTCTCGATTAGGTAAGTACCTTGGAAAGATGTTTTCAATGTACCGAATGATAACTCATTTGTTAGATCGAAATGCCAATCAATACCTGATGTATTTGTTTTACCAACGTTTTGTGCTGAACGAATGATGGCAAGTACAGTATCACCGGTACCATTATCAATCTTAGTTACAAACTTATCTGCGTACGTTGCAGAATCAAACCAGATTTGGTTTGGTTCTAAACGACGAACTTGGTTTGTCATTTCAATGTTCCAGTAATCAACACCAAAACTAGTACCACTATCACCCGACCATACAAAACCTACTGAGTATTGCTCTGACTCTTCCGGAGAAAGGTTCGCATTACCTTCACGGTATACGTCATACTGAATTTTCTCAGGGTTACAGAACTGCTTAAGTGGGTGATTTGTGGCACCTAGAAGTGCATTACAGTCATACGCTGTTGCTGTTACACCAAACTCTAGACGAGGTGCACCAATTTCACGCATTGTTGGTGCTTTGAAACCTGTACCATACGATGCGCGCACTAACAACTCATCTGTTGGGCGGTAAGATGCACTGATCTTATACGTTGTATCATTTACGTCATCACTTACGCTTGTGTTACCTGTACGTAGTGAGTCAGTTACACCACCAATGTTGTCGTAACGTATTGAACCTGTTACTTCTAAGTTCTCAAGTACTGGAACAATAATCTCAGCAAATGCACCGTAACCATCACGGTCTAAATCAAATTCAGTACCCGCTGACTCAAACAATACGATCTCGTCGTTTTGTCCTTTACCATTCGTTAGAGAGTACTCTGATTGACGGTAATCAAAACCAACACCTAAATAAACAGTACCTGCATCTAGGTCTGCAATTGCACCTGATAGCTTACCTTCAACCGCTAGCATTGATGTATCAGTTGTATCCCATAGGCCACTGAACATTGTATCTGCTACCATTTTACGCTGTTCATCAGATAGGTTCTCTGGCGCATCAAAGATATCAACTGCACCTGAAGTCACAAGCGCCATGAAAGGTTCAGTTAACGGGTAACCTGTAATACGGGTGTTCTCTTGCTTAGAATCACCTGCAGTTACAGCGACATCGTATGCCCATTCGTTAATCTCACCACGTAAACCTGCAACAAAATGGCTTGTTTGCGTATTTCTTTCATCTGTACGATTGCCACCTGGCAGTGTACGCCAGCGCGCCGCAACACGTGTCATATCAGCTAATACATTAGCCGGAAGGTGAGGAATTACATTTGCTTGTACAACACTTGAATCTGTCGGTAGTGTAAATGTACCTGTAGGGTATGGTGCAATACGCGATGTCAATGAGAAATCAGTGTATGACAATGAAGAGTAAGCTTCCGTTGTGTCGTTAATTTCTGCAACACCACTTAAGAAGAAACTAGTACGCTCAGTCTCTGGCTGAATTTGTAACGTACTTGTGTAGTCAAACTGACAAGCAGTACCAGATGGCGCACTTGTTTCATGACATGCGCCACCATTTTTAGTTGCATACGGGTTGAAAGAATGCGTCGCTGTTACGTTCTTCTTATTGCCGTCTGCATCAAGAAGGAACTCACCCGTATCAGCATCCTTTTGATAAACAAAGTTACCATCTGCATCACGCGTGTTATACGTTACATAAGCATTACCAGGGATTGCATTTACAGAACCTGCGGCTGCTAGATAATTCTGGCCACCATGTTCAAAGTTGATGAAACCTGTTTTAGCGAAATCACGGTCAATTGATTGAAGGTTATCTTGCTCTTCATAGCTTACTGACGCCAAGATATTGAAACCATCTGAGCTTAGATCACCAAAGCCCGTTGTTAATGAAATGCTTGAGCTTGACGTGTCTTTTGGCTTATCAAAACGTGCACTTACAGTCGTGTCTTGAACGTCATCTTTAAGAATAAAGTTAACAACACCTGCGATTGCATCTGAACCGTATAGTGCTGATGCACCATCTTTTAGAATTTCAACACGCTTTATTGCTGCTAAAGGGATGTTATTCAGGTTGATAGTACCACCTGAGTCAGCAGAAGGCATACGGCGGCCATTTAAAAGTACTAGCGTATACTCTGCACCTAAGTTTCTTAGTGAAGCAGATTGAACACCGCCACCACCACCACCTACAGATTCACCTGCGGTAGTGAAACCCTGCATTGAAGGTAACGTTGCAATAAGGTCAGGTACACTTGTAACACCAGTTTTTGCAATATCAGCTGCGCTGATAACATCAACTGGTAACGCACCTTCTAAATCTGTACGTTTGATTGCTGAACCGGTAACTTCAATACGTTCAACTTGTTCATCACCTTCCGCAGCAAACGTATTTGCTGAAAAAGCAGCTGTTGACGCAGCGCCAAATGCGATAGCTAAACGCACCGCTTTTGAAACTTTTTGATTTAACATTTGTATCTCCCAGGACCACTTGTTAGTAGCTTGTAATTTTTCGGGCTTAAGCCTCTATATTTAATTGCACAAAAGCAACATTCACCATGAATATTAAACAAGCAGTGACGTAAGCGTCAACACTAATTATTGAATTAATATCAATTACCCAAAATAAAAACAAACAATAAATCAACTTTAACGTAACAAACCAATGATATTAAAAAGAAAAACCCTTCTGACCCGTTAACTTAAAAAAAACATTTTCATAGTTAGGTAACATCGTCAAAATTGGAAAAATCTGCTTTTCTATATAATGTTCGTAATCAATCTCACTTCGAACCGCATCTACACGAGGCCCATCAAATGTAATAGTATAGGCCACCACTTGGCCTTTTCGATACTTTATTGAAGGGTTTTTCATCATATGATTTCGGGCAGCCTTTACATGTGGAGGAACATTTTTTGTGTACATTTCGACCTCCCGCCCCAATCGTTTCGAATATAACAACAAATGATCCACTTTACCCTGACGGATGTTATTTATGTATTGATCCGTTATTTCAAACAAATCTTGTTCACTAAATAACGCCTCGAATAATTCCTCCTGATAGTTTCTCGCAATTTTAGTCCAATCGCTTCTCACTGACTCCATGCCCTTAAACACCAGTTTATGGTGATCTTTATCCAATACCTGTCCCACGTAGCGCTTTTTTGACCCCTTTTTATCTCCACGTATTGTGGGTAAGAAAAACGGACTATAATGCGTCTCAAATTCAATTTCTAAATAACTCTGAAGCTGCAACGTCACATCACAATATTCTCTCCAGCGCTCATTAATTAAATTCATCAGTATTAAGCCAGTATCATTGCACTTTTTGACATCCCAACTTTCTGGAAGACAGACAAATGTAGAATCTGTATCTCCATAAATAACTTCATAACCCTCAGCTTCTATCCAAGCCTTTGTTTGCATCATAATTTCATGTCCTCGCAAAGTAATTGAGCTTGAAAGCCTCGGGTCATAAAACCGACAGCCTGTCGAGCCCAATACGCCATATAAACTATTCATAATTATTTTTATCGCTTGCGACAACATGGGGTCTGAGGCTAGCTTAGCTTCCTGGCGAGCATGTAGAAGCCGAGCGACGAGCTCAGGGAGGTGATGATGAACTCGTGAAAAGACACCGCCATTAAAACCTGAGATAGCATCCGCAGGCGCTCTTAGCCCAGTAATAAGTGCTAAAGGGTCAATGAAAAATGTGCGAATGATAGATGGGTATAAGCTCTTATAATCAAGTACAATAACATTACGATATAAACCTGGACTAGATTCCATAACATACCCACCAGGGCTGTCAAAACTCAGTCCGTGTTCCCCTAAATTTGGCGCGATATAACCACTGCGATGTAGCAGCGGTAAGTACAAATTGGTAAATGCCGCCACAGAACCCCCCATACGTTCTAATTCCAACCCAGTTAATCTCGTACGAGCAATTGCAAAATCTAACAACTTCAATTTACTAAAAATGGCCAGTACTAATTGGCAATCTTGCAAGTTATAGGCAGCTAAGCTCAGCTTATCTTCATTGAATTGACGAATAATCTCTTCTAGTCGATTATCTTGCTCTAATAGCTTACTTTTTCCGAGTACATGCTTAGAGACATTAGCGAGACTGAAGCTTTCAAAGTGATACGTTGCATTTTTTAAGGTATCAATACCATCAATGACCACTCTTCCGCTAATGAGTATTCGAACATAATTACCTCGATACACATAAATAGCCTCATCATCCCTTCCTAATATCAAATCAATACCCAGCGCTAGTGCTCTTTCTGCAAGCACCACGAAATCAAACTCAATGACATTCCAGCCAATGAACACATCTGGGTCTAGCTCTTTTATTTTTGACATTAAGGTATATAACAACTCAGTCTCATCAGCGACCCAAATGATGTATTCATCGCCCTCTTGAGGCGCTCCAACCATAATAACGCACTGAGTTTCATTGCTTGCTAGCCCTACAGAAAACAATATTCCTTCACCGCTACATTCAATGTCCAACGACAGCACTGACAATTGAGGGGTGTAGTCTGGGTGCGCTTTTAACCGAGCGTCATTTATTTGCACATATCCTAGCTTTTGAACATAATTGCCGGTAACCCACACACCACCTTTAATAAATCGTTCCATTAAATAGCGGTCGTGATGCCGGATATCATCCTCATATAATGCACACTGGCCTTTTAACACGCGTTTCGCATCAAACAGACTCTTGGCCGTCGTGAAATAACACGCACAGACCACTTCGCCATCAAAATGCTTTAACTTCACATCCCGGATATCTGTATGTATTTTTCGAGTTTGTAAAATGTGTGTGACTTTTTCAACTTCACTTTGGCGAATAAAAAACACCGGAGTTTGTGCTTCAACTATGGCTCTAAACACTCCTTGTTCAGTTTTCAGCCAAAAGCACAGATTAAGTTGACCTTTATGATTAACCTGTTGGCGTGATAATATAAATCCTGGGTAGACCGCTTGTGTCAAACCAGTTCCCCATCTAAAATAGCTCTCGATACTGTAATTATATACATATATATGAATTTAGGCGATTAACATGCTTTCAGATGCTTTGAAAAAAACGATTCGGCAAACCCACAAACACATAGCCGACAACTTAGACGGTTACCGACCTCGTTCGAGTCAAAACTACCTAGTTGCTGAAGTTGCTAAAACACTCGCAGGTGAATATCATAAAACGCAAAGAATCTGCGTCATTGAAGCTGGTACAGGGACGGGAAAATCGCTCGCTTATTGCTTAGGTGCATTGCCACTTGCGCTTGCCAAGAAAAAGACTTTGATCATTTCTACGGCTACAGTCGCGTTGCAAGAACAATTAATCGACAAAGAGTTGCCTTTTTTCAAAGAACACTCGGGCCTCGAGTTTAAGTTTGATCTTGTAAAAGGCCGACAACGATATGTATGTGTTCAAAAACTCAATGCTGCACTCAGTGAAGATACAGTGCAAATGTCTATAATGCCGACGCTCTCTTCCCCACTTTCGGACATGGAACAGCGATGTTTGCATGATCTTCAAAAGGCATATCAAAATAAACAGTGGCAAGGAGATAGAGATAGTTGGGCTGACACCATACCGGATAAAGTGTGGAACTTGATTGCGTGCGATAAACACGCCTGCCAGCGACAGATGAAATCTCACCATCTGTGTCCATTTCATCTTGCTCGGCAAAAAATGGCGCAAATGAATGTGTTAATAGTTAATCATGCATTATTACTTGCCGATTTGGAACTCGGGGGTGGAAAGATCTTACCTGAACCTGCTGAGTCATTTTACGTTATTGATGAAGCCCACCACTTACCACACATTACCCGAGATTTCTCTTCCGCTGCTGCAACAATTAAAGGCACAATTGACTGGCTAGATAAACTGCTTAAATTCAGTGGTAAAATGGCCAATGTTATCGTGTCCCAAAAAGCAATAGGACAAAATTTTAAACTCAATGATGCCGCAAATGATGCCAATAAAGATTTACGTTCAGTCCGAGATATCTTAGATAATGCTGACTTTACCTATAATGACGATGATACTTTTCGATTTGAGCATGGCGTCGTCCCCGAGTCGTTAACCAGTAAAGCCAAAGATATTAGTGATGCCACGTTAGATGCACTTCGTTCGCTATCAAAAATGCACGATGCATTGACTGTAGATGTCAGTGATGGAGATGTTAAACCTTACTTAGCCGACCCTTTACTCGCTGAGAGCGGTCTTTATATAAATCGTTTAGAGCAGTTAAATAAACTTTGGTTTAGTTATGCAAGTAAAGGAGAGAGTGTCCCGCATGCACGCTGGATTAAACGGCTAGAATACAAACATCACCATGACCATTTACTGTGTGATTGCCCTATTGAAGTTGGATACTACTTAAAAGATAAACTTTGGCAAGAATGTGCCGGTGCCATACTTTGCTCCGCAACACTCAGTGCACTTGGTACATTTGATCACTTCGCAAAAGAAAGTGGGTTGCGTAACGAGCCTGGCGTAAAATATATTCGTGCGACATCTCCGTTTGATTATCCCAAACAGGCAACCCTTCATTTACCGGCAACAACCAAAGAACCTACTGACAAAGCATTTAGTGACTACTTGGCTGATATACTCCCTACATACCTCGATAACACAAAAGCCAACCTTGTATTGTTTGCTTCTTACTGGCAGATGGACCATGTCGTGAAACTTATACGGGCTAATAATTGGCAAGTCCTTGTTCAAGGGGAGCAGTCAAGAGACAGTTTGTTGAAAACGCACCGACAAAGAATTGATACGGGCAAAGGCAGCATTTTATTTGGCACCCAAAGTTTATCCGAAGGACTCGACCTCCCTGGTAAATATTTAGAAAATTTAGTTATAACTAAGATCCCATTCGCAGTACCTACCTCCCCAATTGAGGAGGCTCAAGCCGAATTTGTCCAAAGCAATGGCGGGAATCCATTCCTAACCATTACGGTTCCCGATGCAGCCAAGAAATTAGTGCAAAGCTGTGGTAGACTGCTTCGAAAAGAATCGGACTTTGGCCGTATCACAGTGCTCGATAGGCGTTTAGTCTCTAAGCGATATGGTAAAGCCATGTTAGATACTCTCCCACCATTTAAGAGACAAATTGATTAATCATGTTTGAACTTGCCCTTGACCCAATGACATGGGGGTTATTATGCCTGGTTGCCCTTGCCGCTGGGTTTATTGATGCTGTTGCTGGTGGCGGTGGAATGCTGACCGTTCCGGCATTACTTACTGCTGGGCTGCCGCCTCACTTAACGCTCGGAACTAATAAACTAGCGGCCAGTTTTGGCTCCATTACTGCAAGCGTAACCTATTATAAAAAACAATTATTTAACCCTCGATTTTGGGCTGCCTCAGTGCTTGCAACTGCCATTGGATCAATACTTGGTACCCTGCTAGTTGATAAATTAAGTACTGACTTTTTAAATAAGTTATTACCCATTATCATCATCATAGTTGCCTGCTATAGTTTATTTGGTAAATTGAGCCCAACCGAAGCACACACGCTACCAGTAAAAAGTAATGTGTTAAAAATCAAGCAATGGCTTCAAGGTTTATCTTTAGGCTTTTTCGATGGCTTGGCAGGGCCCGGAGCCGGTACTTTTTGGACGGCTTCTAATAGCCTTCTTTATAAAATGAGTTTATTGCTCAATTGTGGCTTAGCCCGTTCAATGAACTTCGTATCTAATTTTATTTCGCTCATTACATTTGTTGCACTTGGACACGTCAACTTTATACTCGGTGTCACTATGGGAATGTTTCTTATGCTTGGCGCATGGATAGGCGCGCACTCAGCGATTAAGTTTGGCAGCAAACTGATAAAGCCACTTTTCAATACCATTGTGATAATCCTTGCAGCTAAGCTCATTGTTGAAGCCTATTTATCATGAACACAGCATTACAGAAATTACATAACCAAATTGAGCATTTAGCGATACAAGCTCAGCAATTCGATAATGCCAAATGGTTTGCAAAGAATCGCTATATTCAATCACAGCCAAGCTTATTTGACCGCACTGTATTTACCACAAAAAGCCTACAATTAATCGACTATGTCAATGAAATAAAATCGGTGGTTGAACACCTTCCCCCCGCAGAAAAAAGGCACGTTTATGCTTTTGCACTGCGTAAAGTAGCCACACAAATTGAAGCGATATTAAAGGTATTAAAGTCCACATCGGTATGGGCTAAAGAAAATAAAATCTCCTATCCAAAGAAAAAGAAAGTTTACCGTAGTGCAGTAAAAAAAATAGTACAAAGCTCTCATGATTTGTATCAAGAGCTCTCTCAAAACCATGAATTCGAACGCAGACTTGTAGAAATGATTGAATTGCGTAAAGTCCAGTTAAATAATGCAACAAGCGCGCAATCAAGCGCACTGAACCAAGAGATTTTGACATTGCACGGCAGGCTTGGCCGATGTCGAAAAGCAATTTCAGCGACCGAAGAAAAAATCCAGTTTGCAGAAAAACAACAAAACCGCTAAATTCATCAAATCAGTTCCCCATCTCTGCTCTACACTTTGTTACCTAGGTTTTTATTGTCTAGGTCGATAAGCACCTTATTTTAGTATAAACTTATCTATATCAATTACAGTAGGAAAACATAATGAAACTACATGACGACGTGCATAATTATTATGAAAAAATTATGCTAGACCTGCTGATTGAACGAGGTCTGAGTACACAGTATAGCGATGAAGTGATGGCTGACTTTTGTTGTACAATTCTAAATCAACTCCCTGCGCGTTATATACGCTACGATGTTGACATGGCATTTTATTTACCTCAGCATGAACGAATTCAAATGGAAAAGCGTGTCAATATCGCTATCGATGTAGCAATGAGCCAAGTCGCCAAAAAAAGAGCAACGCCAGAATGAGCAGCCCTCTAGAATCAGCCCCCTCACATATAAAACTTGCCGTCGATTTAATTATGTTGTTAGAGCAACATGATTTACCTGCCTGTGAAGTACTTGCTGCTCTTGATATTGTAAAAACAGACTATCAAGCTAAATTTGATAAAGTGATATCCAGCACTAATAATACCGCATTTAAATAATGACTAGTATAAAAGTAAGTTGCGCCCTACAGAATTCATCCGCAGACTCAAGTTAAAAGTGCACCACTGTTAAATAATTATTCTGTATTTTTTAATTTTTAAAAATTGGTATAACGTAGTTCACAGTTACATTAGCAATTATAGAAAAGGAGCTTTCCTCAAAATTTTTAATTAAAATATACTCCTAATATAAAAATATATTCTATATGATATTGTTAATGAGAGTTATATAGACATAACTCTCAAAGTATTAAAATAATATAGTTATCTTAATTCGCAAGGGATTTCCCACCATGGCAGATTACAATTACCACCACCATTATAAAAAACACCTGCAAAACTAGTTTGAAGACTTGCAAAGAAACCAACTTCACTTGCTGTAGCAGCTGGCGCAGCTGCACTAGATGCCAACATAGTAATAACAACTAAAAACTTTTTCATATTCACTGAGTTTTCCTTTTTCTCTTGTGTTTTATATTTATCATTTCAAGCCCCCTTTTTGGAGCAAAGTAAATATAACATAAAAAATAACGCAACAAAAAAAACATAATAAAACACAAAATAAACAAAACAAATAGCGGCTATAAAAATATTGATAAAAGTAAACCGCCATCAAAAAACTCAACCTGAGAAATTAAAAAAATAAAAATCAAGGACTTACGAGTAATAAAGGCATTGTAAAATGAAAATCTCAATTTCGATACGACTTGTTATTTAATATGTTTGCTTTTTAAATTTTAGGTGGAAATTTATGAAAAAAATCATTTTTTGCAACAATAGTCATGAATTTTCTGAGTAAATTCAAAACATTGTCTCATAGTCTGATTTATATTGAGCAAAAAATCGGCTGTCTAATTCTGAGTTGTTTGGGCATATAAAATAAGCAACATCATCTCTGACGGGGCTAGGTTGTATATGTGCACCATCCTCCCAATACAGTACTGCATGCCTAATGAACCCTGAGAAATACGAATGATCCCACTCATAATGACTGTAACCATGGTGCGCCGATAAATAAGCAGAATAGTGATGATCCTGCTTCCGTTCCTCTTTCGCACTGTTCTTATAAATAGCAAACGCCTTTGCATCTTGCTCAGCGGTTTTGTCATCAACAAAATAAGCCACGTCTCTCCTAGGCGGCATAGCTTGAGGTAACCCAAACTTTTCAGTGACAGATGAACACTCAACAACTAACCATGAAACAAAATGTGCGCCTATTTGATGATCCCACTTTAATGCAATAAACATAACTATTCCTTTATTAGTACTTTAACGTCAGTTAAGTCTAAGGGTACAAGGTAATGTCGAACTAGAAAATACCTTCTCTTACTCCTCTTTATGTTTTAAAAAGAGGACCACTAGATTTCGAGTTACCAAACATTTTATAATCATCAGATTACATTTGATTACCTGCATGACTTTTAATGCTTTAATTACAATAAAAGCACAACAGATAAGACGATTAAATTGTTACAAAGCGTAACGTATGTGGGCTAAAGCAACTATAAATTACGATGGATAACGTATTCTCTGCTACTTGCTTATTTTCACACTAGCAAGCCGCCTTGTTTTGTTTAATACTTCCTCTGTCGTCGAGAAATGGAAATGGCTATGAACTTAACACGCAGTTCGCTAAAAAACCCAGCGAGTGTATTAGTGATACTGGTACTAATTATACTATTCGGTACTATCAGTATTTTTAAACTCCCTCTACAACTCACTCCTGAGATTGTGCAACCTCAAATCTCTATCTTTTCTGGCTGGCGACAAGCAGCACCCGAAGAGATTGAGTCCATGATCATAGAGCCAATTGAAAACGCAGTGAAGAACACCCCAGGAGCATTAGAAGTTAATACACAAATCAATCAAGGTAATGGCACAATTACTCTGACCTTTGCTGTCGATGCCAATATGCAACAAGCAATGCTAGACGTACTAACGAGTCTCAATCAGGTACCTCCACTCCCATTAGATGCGATTGACCCAGTTGTAACAGCGGGTGGCGGTGGTGGACCAGGCTCTGGTGGGCCAACAGCAGCAAGTTTACTCGTGGTCCCCCTAAATTATGACTCTGAAACACTCGATATGGCGCAATACCAAAAGCAAATTGAAGATTTTATTGAGCCAAGATTAGCGCGAATTCCAGGCATATCACATGTAAACATGGCCAGTGAACGCGCTCGTGAGCTACGAGTGACATTTGATCCATATAAAGCCGCTTCTCTAGGGATTGATTTAGCCTCTATTCAACGCACTATTTCAACATCCACAGATACCTCAGGCGGCATCGCCGATGTTGGGAGACGACAATATACAGTACGGTTTACAGGTAAATACAATGTCGATACGCTTAGCCAGATGCGCGTTGGCTATTCAGATGACCGAGCAATTTACCTAAAAGACATTGCGACTGTTGAAGATACCGTTACAGACAGACGTTCAATGACATTAAGAAATGGAAAACCGGCTTATTACATTACTGTTTCAAGAAATAATGACGCAAACACAGTGGCTGTACTTGATGAAATCAACCAAGCAATAAGTGAATTGAACACCGGAGTATTAAAAGAAGCAGGCCTAGCTATTGAGCTTAGTTTTGATTCTTCAGTGCATATACGTAACGCCTTAGCACTGGTCAAAAGTAATCTAGGGTTAGGGGTTTTGCTTGCTTGCGGGATATTGTGGCTCTTTTTTAGGGGTATAAAAACCACGCTTATAATAGCTGCAACTATCCCAGTGTCATTAATGGTTGCCTTCTTCACCCTTCACCTTTTCGAACGTAGCCTCAATGTGATCTCACTTGCAGGCTTAGCTTTCGCTGTGGGGTTAGTGCTTGACGCTGCAATTATTGTCCAAGAAAACATCTCACGTCTATCTAGTGAAAGTAAACACCAAAAGAAATCTGCTCTGATTGGTGCTACACAAGTCGCTGGTGCTTTATTTGCCTCAACAGCGACAAGCGTAGCTATTTTTTTACCCATCATGTTTATGGCTGGTATCGAAGGCCAGCTTTTCTCAGATCTTGCCCTAACACTGTCAATTGCGGTCATTACATCATTGGTCTGTGCATTGACTCTGATCCCAATTGCGAATCACTTTTGGCCAGATAAAACGCCAACCACCGACCCATATAAGAAATATTGGCACAATTTAACCGCCTTTATTACAACAATAACTAATACTAAAACAAAGCAAATTGCTTGGGTGGCTGGATTACTAGGTGGTTCAATGTTCATTACTTTCACTTTATTGCCACAAACAGATTTCATGCCACGCGCACCAACCGATGGCTTCTTTTATTCTTTGAATACACCGCCTGGTGGCAATATCGGCTTTATGGAAGAAGAGTTAGCAAAACGGGTCAAGCAACGTATTAAGCCATACCATGATGGCGAAAAACTTCCAAAAATAAAGGATTACAACTTTTACATTTTTGGAGCCAATGCCGGTGGATTCATCTATTCCGATGACCCCAAACGTGTTGAAGAGTTAATGGAAGTTGCCAAAAAAGAGATATTTCATGATCTGCCTGATACCCAAGTATTTCTATTTCGAGGCTCAATGATCAGTGTCTCCAATGGCGGTGATGGCCGAGCTATCAATATAGATTTGACTGGCCCTAATATGGATGAACTCATAGCGGGTGCAAGAGTCACTTTAGAAACCGTAAAAGCGGCATTTCCAGATGCAACAGCGCAACCTCAACCAAGCCTTGATATGGCCGAGCCTGAGCTTAGGCTACACCCCAATGATCGTAGGATAACACAAGCTGGACTTACTCGACATGATGTCGCTCAAGCTGTGCAGGCATTTACTGGGGGACTATTCATTAATGAATACTTCAACGGGAATGAGCGTATGAACGTTATTTTGAGAGCTAATCCATGGTCAACCCCCGAGGAACTAAAAGCACTACCAATCGTAACTCCTTCCTCAGGAATACAAACGTTAGGTGAATTAGCAGTTGTAGAGCGTACTGTCGGCCCGAGTCAACTGCGAAGAGTTAACGGTAAGCGTACCGTGTCAGTTGTTGTTACTCCTCCAGAAAATATGAGTTTGCAAGAAGCCCAAAGTATTTTAGCTGAGAAGGTTATGCCAACAGTCAGAGCAAATATTCCAAAAAATACCAGTGTCATATTGGCTGGCAATGCACAAAAGATGAACTCAGCTATCGAAGAGATGACTCTCAACTTTATGTTGGCACTATTCATCCTCTTTTTGCTAATGACTGCATTGTTTAAATCTGCAAAAGACAGCTTATTGGTACTTTTGGTGATGCCTCTTGCAATTGCAGGTGGTGTGCTTGCGTTATATATACTGAACCTATTTACTTTCCAGTCCCTAGACCTACTCACTATGATAGGCTTTATTATCTTGCTCGGGTTAGTCGTCAACAATGCCATTTTACTTGTGGACCAAACCCGTACTGCAGAGCAGCAAGGCATAGTACGTAAAGACGCAGTTCGACAAGCTGTATTACTCAGAGCCAGACCGGTCTATTTAAGTACATTGACCAGCTTATTTGGCATGCTGCCTTTGATGCTTGTGCCTGGTGTCGGATCTGAAATTTATCGAGGTCTCGCCACTGTTATTGTCGGAGGAATGGCTATTAGTGCCTTATTCACCTTGATATTAATGCCCAGTTTATTATTACTTGGCCAGCAAAAGAAACCAAAAGAAACACACATTATTAAAGACAAAGCTTCAATTGTTAATCTCGTTGCGAATCAATAAAGGGACGCGTTATGTACCAAAAAGTAGTGTTAAAACTGACATGTTTTAGTAAGTTCGTCCTCTTAGCCGCAGGAATGATGTGCAATGGCGTTTATGCTGCAGTTCCTGTCGCAGTCGAAAGTATTAAACAGGCGCCATTAACCAGTCAACTTGCACTTCATGGCACCTTGCATGGCAAACAAGATGTTAAATTAACGGCCGGTATTGATGGTCTACTTACACATGTAATTGAACCTGGAACAACTGTTCAAAAAGGTGAGGTGCTCGCCAGAATAGATACGCTCCCATTGGAGTTTGAACAAGCTAGGCAGCAAGAAATGTTGACCCGAGCGAAAATCAACTTGCGATTCCATAAACAAGAACTCAGCCGCCTCAAAAAGCTCGCTCAGTCTAGTAGTGCAGCTGCTAGCCAAGTTGATTTAGTTCAAAATAAACATGATTTAGCTCAGTCAGATATTGCACTTGCGAACATTGCATTAAAAGTCATTGCAGATAAATTACATCGGGCTACATTAGTTGCGCCATTTTCTGGCGTGATCAGCGCCCGCTATATGCGTTCTGGAAAAGATATTAATCGTGCCGATGAGTTACTTCAACTAACAGATATTACCAATTTAGAAATTAGAATGTACATCCCTGTTAAGTACCTTAACTATATAAAGAAAGGCGAATCACTGCCTTTTACAGCAGGTAACTTAGATAACCCACAGGCCAGTACGGCTATCATTACCAGTATAATTCCAACAACCGATCCTCGTTCACAGTCATTTGAAGTGCGCGCAACGCTCACACGAAACACAACACAACTGTGGGCTGTCGGCCAGCTAGTCGACGTTTCAGTGCCTCTCAAAACTAACAGTACAACTTGGTTAATCAATAGAGATGCCCTTATTTTACGCAAAGAAGGCGTGCACATAGTTAAAATTGATGATAAAAACACCGCGCATAAAATTCCAGTGACTGTTGGTAAAGGGCAAGGCACACTTGTAGCCATCACGCCTATCAGCCAAGGTTCATTATCCATCGGTGATAATGTAGCCGTTCGAGGTGCTGAGCGATTAAAAACAGGTCAAGAAGTTGAAGTACAAATGGTGCCAAGCGCATAGCACTCACTATTCCACAATTAAAGTTACTAGCCCAATGAGTAAGCTTTACTTAGGTATACCTTACTCATTTTTCTTCTAAGTTCCATCATATCAACCATCAACATTATCAGAGCAACTTCTCGCGCTTCCCCACACTCACTTCAATAGTCATTTTTCTTGTAATGCACCTACCTAATCAAAATGCTTTCCTTTTGAGTGTGCGCTTTCCTTATGTATAAATAACCTCAGCTCTGGATAAGCGAATTTGCCCAATAAAGCTCTTTTTCTCACTCTCGGCGTTGCTTTCATTTGTAATAGCCCGCTATTACTGCATAAAAGCGCCTTGATATTGAACAAAATATCATCATTGGATTGGACGTAAGTTTGTTTTCAAAATATTTCCTACTCCAAAACCCTTATCCAAACCTGAGGTTAAATAACACCTAAATCAAAAAGATCTAAAATAAAAATAATAATATACATACATTTAAAAAATTTTAATCTCTAAAAAATGTAAATTTAATGTAATTTAATTCGCAACCCATAATAAACATGACTACAACTGAAAACCCAAAAACAATATTGACCACAAGGTATTCAGTCATGCACAGAAAAATGATGTTTATTAGCATTCTATGCTTAGCGCCTCTCTCTCACGTATTGAGTGTTGAGCAATCATATTCACACGTAATGTTTGACGACTTTAATTACGCCAATTTCACCCGAGCGAAAGAAAATGGTTGGATGGTTAGAACCGAAAAAGGCCACCCTGGTGTTAAAGGTGCGACATGGTGGGAAGAAGGTGTCACCTTCCATCCACACCCTTTGGATCATACTAATTTTATAATGAGGCTAACCTCGAAAACAGACGGTACATCCGTAAATACCCGTCAAACTCAGGTTTGTCACAAGCGAAAATATCGAGAAGGTACCTATGCTGCCCGAGTGTACTTTAACGACACACCACAATATGGACCAGATGGAGATGGCATAGTAGAGACCTTTTATGCAATTAGTCCACTCGTAGCGCCTATGGATAAAAACTACAGTGAAATGGACTTTGAATATTTAGCTAATGGGGGCTGGGGAGAAGGGAACCATGCTTTATTTGCAACGTCATGGGAGACATTTCAACTGACACCATGGACAAAAGTAAACCAGCATGACGCAAGTATACGCAGTCTGCAAGGTTGGAACACACTCGTGCTACATGTGGCAGATAATACATTACGCTACTACATAAATGGTCAATTATTCGCCACTCACGGACCTGAAGTATTTCCTGAGGTACCTATGTCTATTAATTTCAATTTGTGGTTTATTCAAGAGCAACTGGTACAAAATCCAGTTATGCGTCAATACTACCAAGACGTGGATTGGGTCTACTTTGCAAAAGACACCCTACTATCAACACATCAAGTAACACAGCAAATATCTTCATTTAGAAACAATCGTATTGAACAATATGACAGTGTGCCTGAGTGGTCTCCTAAGCAAAAAGACTACTGTAGCCTATAGTGCGTATAATCACCTGATTAGTTAACACTATATACTGAAGCATGGTTAAACCATGCTTCAACACGGCTGATCAGCAGCTGGCTATCACTTTGCTGCGCGACTTCTTTGGCCTTATTTGCATACCTGAATGCCTTTACTTTATTTAACTGGCTACGCGCAATATCTGCTTTGGCTAAATAAACCCAAACCAAGTTCGCTTGAGCATGACTTTTCTGCGCAATAAGTAGTGCTTCCTCTAAATAATGCTCACTTTCATCAACTTCAAATTGTTCAAAAGCTACCTTAGCTAACTCAATGAGTGCAGCGGTTTGTCCATAGCTACTATTAAATTCACGATGATAAGCCAATGCTAAGGTCAGCAATCTAATCGCCTGTGTATATCGGCCTTGTAAGCGTTTTATTTTCCCAAGTTCTTCATACGAATAAGCAATAAATAGTTTATCTTGCTGTTGTTCTGCCAATTTCTTTGCTTGAGCAATGTGCTCTGAGGCCTCTCTTAATTCATTTGTTCGACTGTCTGATGTCGGCCAGTTAATTTTCAAATAACCGATCAGTAAGTGAGCCCTGATCAATTCTCTACTTTGCTGTTTACTTGCCAGTACAATATTTTCTTCCAATAGTGTGATTGCTTCGCTTTGACGTGCGGTATTTGCATAACTAGCGGCAAGATATCGCCTTGCGGCTAACAACTCATGATTGCTTTGTAATGCGCTTGCAAATAGTGCACTTGCTTGCTCAAACTGATTTTGTAAATATAACTCTACACCCCTCGCGAAGGCTTCATTACTAAACACATTTTTATTAAGTTGAAAGTTGTTCGGCTGATAGGAATCAAAGCGCTTTGCGATTAACTCAACTAATAGTTCAAATCCTCGGTTAACCGTTTTAGCGTTAACCACACCTCGTTCAGCATTATGCTCAGAATAGATAAAGTAATGTAATTGATAATCTTCAGGAAACCCCGTTAAACGTGTTTTAACCAATAAGTCAGCTTCTAATTTAGCACGCAAAGGATAAACATTCGCACCATCGAATCGCTGCCGTTGATTAACATCTAATCGCTCTAAAGCATATAAAATATGGCTGCTGTCAATAACATCGAGTTCACTCGACTGAGATAACCGCTGGCTTAAGTATTCCAGACCTTGCACTGACACCCAATTATGCTCTGTATCTTGCATCGCATTATCAACAGGTAAAAATGCAATACTCAACTTCTTTGAAGAAAGAGTATTTACCAACGTCAATACCAGCAAACTAACGACACATATCGCGCTTACCCATATCATCTTTTTTTTATCTTGATTGTTTTTATTCTTTACCGAGGATACTTCTAAATCAGCAATCCATTGATAGCCATTGCGAGGGAAGGTTTTTATGGTGTCGCTTCCAAATAAATCTCGAAGTTCTTTGATAGATTGAGCCAGTACTTGCTCTTGCACAATGACATCATGCCAAATATCCTCTAGCAACTCCTGCTTGGTAACAATGCGCTCTCGGTTTGCAATTAACTTCACTAATACTTGTAATGTCTTACTACGAATCGTTGCGCACTCAACTCCATCAATCACAACTCCCTTCACTAAATCTACGTATAAGCCATTAATGTTGTACTGCATGACACCATATTTCAATTGAAAAGCATAAGCAGAGTATTACAAAAAAGAGCTTAAACAGAAACTGATATCGTACTAAAACGGGCGGTTACGAACGCACACAAAGTTACTTCTTTATCCACTGACCATTTACTTTAATAAAGTGACCTGAGGCTGTTTTTGCAACTGCTTTCTGGCCAGCTAAAGTCTCTACTTGCGACAAACTTAAATTGTTTTTCTTTGCCAGTTGTGCATATTTACTTTTTCTTTTTGCATTAACTGACTTAATTAAAGCCTGTGCTTGTGGGTTGCTTGTTACCAATGCCAAATATCCACTTTCCGTTTCCCCGACTAAGCCTTGCGACTTGGCGTTAGTCAGCGTGAGTGCAAGTGCAGAAAAGGTCATGCTAAATGCAATAGCTACCAATGCTAATTTAATTATTTTCATTTCATTCTCCTTTAGAATAATTCGCTGTCATCACTAAACAAATCGTCCAACTCTTTATCTACTTTTACGCGTATCTCATGGTCAACTTTGACATTCAAATTGATCGTTATCGGCTCTTTCGTTTCAACTTGCACTTTATGAGTGCATGCCGACAACAGTAAAATACTCAATATGGGTATCATCCATTTCATTTAACTTACTCCTATTTAGTTAGGGCCTGTTCAACACGTTGGGTTATTTCATCACTTAACCGTAGCGCTTTAAACAGGGTAAAAATATTCTCTGTATGGGTATAATTAAAATTAACAGGTTGAGCTTGCTCTTCATTTTCACCCACAATCTTTACCCCTAATGTCAACCACCCGTCTGCGGTGAGATTTACGTCGCTGGTCAATGTGTTGACCGTTAAGTTATCAAGTAACCCTATGACGGTGGTTAAACTTGGTTGTTGAGCTTTCAGGGCGTTCACCGATGCATTGTCTTCAACGACCAATTGTCCCGTGTCTACATTATAGAGTGTGCCATTTTCAATGCTAATGGCATTACCATTAATAAAGATCGGTAGCTTGCCCGATACTCTACCAGATAGCGCTATTCCCGCATCACGTCCTGCTTCAGCAAGCATACCCAAGTCAAGATCAAGCAACGACAGCGCTAATGCTTGCTGTTCAGCAAAAACGTGTAACTGGGGTAAATACACCTGTCCGTTAAAGACGTTAGCACGTAGCTTTGCAATCGTTGCTTGCTGTCCATCAACCCAATAATCAGCCGTAATATTTGATAACACTGCGCCTGTTCGTATTTGCTCAATGTTCAGTTTAGAATTTTCAATCTTAATACCTCCTGAATTCAGGCTTCCCGAAAAAGTGGTATCAACACCATCAATAAAGTGACTATCATATAGCACCGAAACATCTTTTAGTTGTCCTCGAAAATCAGCCTCTTGCAATGCTAAATCGCCATCTATTTTACCATTCAAAGTACCTTGGGTTACCTGTAGTTGAGGCATAACTTGTGTCAGTAGAGGCTGTAAGTTTACAACCGGCTGCTGTGATATTGTCAGGGTGAAAGGATGACCTTGAGGGGTTAACTGATGCTCTAGTAGTAACTCTTGCTCTGCATAGCTTATAATATGCTCTAGAGATAAGCTTCGATTAAAATCTCCTTGGCTCGCAATATCAATGGACCCAGTTTTCATCGAGGGCGTTTTTATCGCATCGATGGCTGTCTGTAAACGAAATTTTGCGTGGCTTTCGCTAGTATCGAGCTTGGCATTAACAAAAAGCTGCTGTTCGACCCCTTTTATTTGTAGATCAGCGTGTTGTATTTTTCCTACGGACGACTCTGAACGCAATACCACATTTTGCAACTTATCAAGTGCCACATTAGCCTTGGCAGATATATCAAATAACACTAACTGTTCATAATTAACCGAGTCAGTGTTTAGTTCAATATTGGCATCTATTTCTGTAACATTTCCCCTAAGCACGTCAAATTCAATAGCCGCTCTTACGTCATTGAATTGTGCACTTTCATACCTGAGCATCTGGGTCTGTACAACCCCTTTGCCCGACATGTCAAAGTTGGCACTAGCTGTAATATTTCCATTGACTGAAAACTCGATATCGCCTACTCCAGCATGCAAATTTACTCCATTAACATTCAATTCCGACGTTTGAAACGCCAAATTATTCTGTGAAGTAAACTGATGCTCATCTACTCCGACTTGTGCGCGATGTGTAAATGTACCTAACGTGTTCGAACTATGTGCCCAATGCCAGTCAAAAGTAAGCTGCGCTTTATTAATATCAAACTCCATATCAGTCATTGCGACCTCATCCGTTAGATTGTTATTGGCCGTTATCTTTGAAATGGCTATCGTATCTGTTGTCCCTCTTGCTATTTTTGGAATTGAGATGTCCCATGGATGCGCTAATAAAGGCTTGACATAATTCGCATATGTTTCTGGTAAACTATCTATACACGTTGTACCAACCGCTTCAGTCTGTAATTTACTTAGATCAAGATCGGCTGATGCTGTAGCAATATCAAAATCAAGAAAAAGCTGGCCGAATACAGTAGCCCCTACCTCGCACTGCCCCTGTGTAAAAGCGCTTTCTACATTTATATCCGCTGTTGCCTGTACAGATAACCCAGTATAAATAAAAGAGGTCTGTCCTTTTAGGTGTTTGATTTGTTTTGGTGTATTTCGATAAATCAATGGGCTATCGAGGTGCAATCTGACAGCTACAGCGTCTGCATTTATTGCCACCTCCCCTTGTAGGTCGCTCTCTAACCTAAACATATTCAATTGATGTTCATAGAGACCTATAGATATTGGCTTTGACAAATATTCAGTCGCAACTGTGAGCTCGTTGATACTTATTCTTGGCCGCTGTGCAATGAGTGGTATCTGCAGTGGGGTTGCGGTAAGATTTTGTGATGTTCCATCATGACTTTTTTTGTATTGAACATCTAGCTTTCCAATCAGAGCTATCTCTCGAGAGACGATGGCATTAAATATAGTTACTATATACTCATCATTTTTTATACATAACTTTTCAACTTTTAACTCGCTCAAACTATTCATTGACCAAGACAAACACGTAACCGAAAAAGATGCAGGTAACCCATAAGCGTTTACAGCATAACGTACTAAAAAGTTTTTATACCAAAATAAACTGAAAAGTATAATTAAACTTGGTACAGTCCATACGTGCCAGCGTTTTAATTGCATATAACCCAAAAATTCCTGTGTTTTACCACTATTCCTTGGCTATCTTACGTTAATTTAGCGCTGAAGTATCCGCCATTGTGTAAGAAGTTGTAGACTGTTGGGCTATTGGGTTTTGAACTGTGCGATGCATCATTAAGCCAATGTCCACACAAAAAAATGCCAGCTCAAAGTATAAAAGCTGGCATAACATTACTTAATATTGTGAGTTGAAACTTGGCCAACCTGACCAAGTTATCGTTTGACGAGTAACTAATTACTTTCAATCAATTTGCTTTTTCTGATTGCTATCTTCTGAGGTTTTAACGCTTCAGGAACCTCTCTTTCTAAATCAATTACAAGCAAACCGTTATCTAATTGAGCTGCGATCACTTTAACATGATCTCCTAATTGGAACTTCCGCTCAAAATTACGCTCGGCAATGCCTTGATGAATAAATTTACGCTCGGCTTGGCTCACTTTATCAGCCTTAACACCAGCTACTTTTAAGGTATTGTTTTCAGACTCAATATTAAGCTCTTGCTCTGAGAAGCCTGCTACTGCCATCGTAATTTGATATTTATCTTGATCAAGCGCCTCAATATTATAAGGCGGAAAGCTCGGCTGCTTATCGGTACGTGCAGCGGCATCCATTAAAGATGCTAAATGATCAAAACCAATGAATGAACGGTATAGTGGAGATAAATCTACGGTACGCATAATGCTATCCTCTAAATAAGCGATAAACGTTACTTTCCTTCTTAAAGAACCAAAAATAACGTAATAAAAATATAAAAAACATTAAATTAATATGAAGGTCCTACATGAGCCACCTTCATAATCCTATCTATGGTCGGCAAATGCTTTTTCAAGGCCCCACTTCAATTTTTTATACTGCGCTATTTGAGCCAATGAAGAATCGTGCGAGCACTCCTCTGTAAATTTTTTCTACCCGTTTCAAATCAGCAATTGGCACATGCTCATTAGTTTGATGAATTGTATGATTTCGAACCCCACACTCAACGACTTGGGTAAAGTCGCTGGAAAAAAACCGCCCATCCGATGTTCCACCAGCAGTGCTTAATGCCGGGTACTGTGCAGTCACACTCGCTACCGCGCTTTCTACCATTGATAAAAAACACCCTTGCCCTTTATTCCCCGTGTAATAAGGCTCGCATGGTCGTTCCCACGTCACAGAAATATTCGTATTCCACTTACTAAGGGCTGATAGCACGAGCGATTGTATCTGCTTACTATCATAAGCATGGCTATATCTAATATTAAATGTAACCTCACATTCACTCGGCACGAGGTTATCAATAATATTTGGTACTGATATGCCTGTTACTTGCAAATGGGTTTTTGAACCGGCAGCATCTTTCCACCATGTTAAGTTCGCCAATGCAGATACAATATCACCTGCAATATGTGCTGCATTCACCGTATTTTCAGGGTAAGCCACATGGCCTGCAATCCCCGACACCAGCACTCGTGCTGATAATGCACCTCTGCGCCCATTCTTAATCGTATCACCAACGTGCTTATCCGAAGTCGGCTCCCCCACCAAACACCCATTTAATTGAACATTGTGTTGTTGTAAATGCGCCGCAATATATTTTGAACCATGCTCAGCTTCCCCTTCCTCATCAGACGTTATGAGCCAATAAAAGGTACCAATAGCATGTTCATGATGCTGACATAACCTCTCTGTCGCACAGAGCATAGCGGCAATTCCACCTTTCATATCTGCCGCACCGCGTCCATATACACTGTCATTCACAACTTCACCTTGAAACGGGTCGACAATCCACCCTACGCTCTTCGCAGGCACCACATCAACATGCCCTGAAAAAGCCATAACAGGCCCAGCCCCAAAACATCGCTTTGCTATCAAGTTTTTAACGCCATGCTGCGATGTTAAAGCATCAATTTCAAACCCAAGCAATTGCAACTCATTGGCAAGCCAGTCAATAGTGCCTGCATCGTTAGGTGTAATTGACGGAGCCTGTATCAGTGTTTGCAACCTTGTAACAAGCATATCCAGTGCCGAGCTTTTTAAAACGGTTTGCTGAGCCATGACAATACTCAAAATAGCGAAAAGACCCTACCTATTACAGCGCCTAATTATTGCACTTTAATGGCGTAATTATGTCGCTTTTAGGTCACTTACAGAGGTAATGCAAAAAATCAATGTTGGCCATCGACGCTTAATTATTTACAAAACTTAATCCAAATCAAACTTTCAGAAATTTCTGAAAGAACACAATTTAAAATTTGATCTAGAACAATTTTATAAAAAAATAACGCTATAACATGGGGCCAACAAAGCAAATTACCTTGCAGAGATTCAGGAGATGAAAATGAAAAAATTTAGCGCAGTACTACTATCAACATGCTTGGTTGCAACCCCATTTGCTCAAGCTAAACTAAGCGTGAATGTAGGTGCTATTAATGTAAATCCTACCAGTACAGCTTCTGCAATTGATCAAAACAAAGCGCTTGGTTTAGTTGCAGACTCAGATACACAACTGGGTATTACGTTTGACTATCAATATTCAGACAATATCGTATTTGAACTCATTGCAGCCACCCCCTTTTCACATACGGTAAATGGCGCGGGTGGATTACAAGGTGCCGAAATCGCGAAAGTAAAGCAACTTCCTCCGACTTTGTTAGCCCAATACCACTTTTTGGATGCCGGTGCGAAGTTTAGACCATTCATTGGGGTTGGCGTTAACTACACAGTCTTTTTTGATGAAGAGCCAACAGCCGCATTAAAAGCAACATTGGGAACAAATGATGTAAAAGTCGATTTAGATAACTCTCTCGGTTTTGCCGTACAAGCGGGTTTCAATTACCAACTCAATGATAAGTGGGGCATCCACGCGATGCTATCAAAAATGGATATCGACACTGACGCTACCGTGTACGCTGATGGTAGAAAAGCGCTCACGTCAGATGTTGAGATTGACCCCGTTGTCGCCATGCTTGGCATTAAGTATAAGTTCTAGAATCGTTTCAACCAGTACTTTTCTCAATCATCAAGGCCATGTTTAATGGCCTTTTATTTTGCTAAATTGCTGCTTTTCTTCGCCTCTAGCATCGCTTTCCAGTGCATAATTTCTACAGGCATTTCTGGTGTATCTCCTTTGTAGCCCGCTACCTCTAACATTTCTTCTATCGGAACAATACCATGCTTATGACGAAAAACGCCTCGCACAAATGCAATTGCATGTAGCCCTCGCTCCGAATGAAACTTTTGTTCTATATAAAAGTATTTATGGTCCCAGCTTACTAGTTTTGTGGTGACGGTAAACTTTTGAAATGGCTTAATATCTCGTATATAAGTTATCGCTGTAGCATTAACAATAGGAAACCAGCGACGTTTCATTACTTCACTGAATAGCCCCATTTTCTCTGTCATCCAAGTTCGGGCTAAATCCATAAAAGCAAGATATCGTGAATTGGTGAGGTGTAAATTGATATCACAATCACTTGGCATCACTTTAAAATCAATATCAACAGGGTCTAATAAAGGCTGAGTTAATTTATTATTCTTGATTTTTAAGAAAAGTAATAATAGTCGAAAATACAGATTCATAAAATGGTCTTACCAGTTTGCATGGCACTTCATTCTATCATAGCCGCTTACACTCACAAGTATTACTTGATCCGAATGAAACACTAAACTAGGCTTAGTACAGTGTTATAACGATTTGATC
Organism: Pseudoalteromonas sp. MMG012; assembly: GCF_018100875.1. Classification (NCBI taxonomy): domain Bacteria; kingdom Pseudomonadati; phylum Pseudomonadota; class Gammaproteobacteria; order Alteromonadales; family Pseudoalteromonadaceae; genus Pseudoalteromonas; species Pseudoalteromonas sp. MMG012. The sequence continues at coordinate 47,378 of NZ_JAGJEF010000004.1, read as the reverse complement.
ATAGGGGAAAACATGCGTAAATTTAAGATCTTACTGTCGGCTGCGTTATTTGCTTTTTCACCTTTCAGCTATGCAGATTTTGATTTTAAAGGACCTGGTGAACTGCGCTTTTCTGGCGGTGTATCAAAGGGGTTTTATTTTGGCTTTGGTTGGGAAAGCGATATTAAAAAATTTCGTATTGGCCCAAAACGTTACAATATGTCTGAAATCCCAGAGTCATATTCCATCGCAATTACACTCAGCAAAGATGAAAGTAATGTGTGGATCCAAGAATTTTACAAAGGCTTTATCGATGAATTCAGCTGGACATTAGGTAAAAACAAATTGTCGCTGCGTAAAGGAGACTTTAGCAGTGATGTTAAAGGCAGTTATGTACTTACACTCAATGGTATTGACTACTTTTTTGCGCGGAATAACATTAGTATCGATGTAATTTTTGAAGATAATGGCATCAAGTATATCAAGCTAGAAGGTGTTATTAAGAATATGGGGACTAAATAACACCTGATTTGAAAGTGTGTAGGCTGTTACCTACACCTTCACTGTTTTTCTGTTAATGCCGTATTCTCTTAGTTTATTCGCAACCGCCGTATGGCTCAGGCCTAACCTTTTCGCTAGTTGTCGAGAACTCGGATATGCGGGATAAAGCTTACGTAATAACGTTGCTTCAAAGCGTTTTACTGCCTGCTCTAACGACCCTTCAAAGTCTGATTCAAGATACCCTAAATCATGAGTGAAGGTCGGTAGTTGCATATGCTCGACACGCAATTGCTTATCATCGAGTAACGACACAGCTCGATAGATAGAGTTTTCTAATTGGCGTATATTTCCAGGCCAAGGGTACTGTTCTAGAAACTCGAGGCAATCACTGTCCAGTAAAGGAGCAACTTGGCCATTCTGCTGCGCGTACTTTTGAATAAAGTGCTCCGCTAGCGGGCCAACATCTGCCTTTCGGTCTCGTAACGGCGCGATCTCCAAAGTCAGTACATTGATTCGATAGTAAAGGTCTTCTCGAAAACTCCCCTCTTGTACCATCGCTGGCAAATCTTTTTGTGTAGCCGCTACAATCCTAACATTGACTTTAACTTCGTTTTCATCCCCGACTTTTCTAAATGTACCGTCTTGCAAAAAGCGTAGTAATTTGGTCTGTAATTGGCGAGACATTTCCCCCACCTCATCCAAAAATACAGTGCCGCCATCAGCTTGTTCAAGTACACCTCGTTTAGGAGCAGCATTATCTTCATATCCGGCATAACCGAATAGCTCAGACTCAGCAACATCATCAGGCAACGAAGCACAAGAAAGTGCTATAAACGGCTTGAGCGATCGATTTGACGCATAGTGACATGCTCTTGCCAGTAGCTCTTTACCTGTCCCTGTTTCACCCGTAATTAATATTGGCGCTTCCAGCTGCGCCATTTTTCGCGCTTCGCGTACAACCCGTCGCATCGCGGTACTATGATTATGGATAGTCGCAAAACTTTCTTGTCCGTATCGCCTAAACGCACTCACTTGCTGCCCTAATCGGCTTTGTGACTTAATATTAATTACCGCACCAGCTAACACATCCCCTTCTGGACCTTGAGGCACTGCGATCGGTAATATATCAGCAATATAATCTTCACCACCAACCTCGACTCGCGTTGTTTGGCCTAATACTTCTTTCCCTTCTAGCCATCGAGTAAAATTAAACCCTTTCAATAAATTATTGATGTTTTCACCAATAATATCTGAATCTGGGAGGTTAATATCTTTACTCGCCGCATCATTACAATGCCTCACCCAGCCTTTCGCATCAATTGAAATGACCCCATCAGGCAATGCACTGAGCAAAGTGTTTAACTCATTATGTTCACGTTCCGATGGTAAAAAAGCCGTCGTTCTCACGTCTTCGACCCCATCAATAAGGCGAATCTCAGGCATAATCTTTTGAAACTGTTCAAATTCAATCGGTGGAAAGCTAACGTACATTCTGCAATTAACAGAATCCACTTCAATACCTTTCAAATCAACTTGGTAATTGACTAATATATTGAGTATTTCCTGAGCAATACCGATACGGTCTGCACAATGAATTTCAAGACGCATTCGTTCCTCAAAAAGGGGTGTTATCAATTTAGCGCGATCATACTCTAAGAATAGTCACTGGACTAGAAAAATGTAAACTATTTTGCACAATAAGGTCTATACTCTTAATTAACATTCAAATTGTACAGCTATCACCACACAGTCATTCATTTCATCTGAATAAATATTTAAACAGTCTGTTGTTATGACAATAATTAAATTACAATACTAAAGGATGGATTTATGTATTAATAATGTTTTATTTTTAGGTCCGAGGCTATATGCATAGAAAAAAAGTATGGTTTTCAATTAGAGATGTATTAATTGCGCTGTGTACTACACTCTTACTTTTAGGTTGCTCTGTAGAAGATGCTTACGATGCACCAGAAACAGAACAGCAGCAACAAGAACAACAACAACAAAACCAACAAAGTGACAAAACCGCAAATATGTCACTAAAAGTACTTAATCACTCAGGGCAACCTCTTGCTAATGCACTCGTCACTTTTGCAGGTAAGGTGTTAAATACCGACAATGTAGGCCAAGTAGAAGTTACAAATATAAAACTCGGAAACTATACCCTTGTTGTAAATAAACTTGGGTATGCGCCACATATTTCTAATATGCGTTTATTATCAACCACATCAACAACCATTAATTTAATCGCGCAAACATCACAGCAGGCTACACTGTTATTTGGTGGTGATACTATGTTCGGCCGCAGGTTCATGGACCCCAGCTTAGTGACCATGACCAACAATGTGCCTAATGTTGCACAAGCACTCATTCAAAATGAAACTGCGGCAACCAGTGCCACAAACATTACTAAATTTATCAAACCTTTGTTTGCAACTGCAGATTTTAGCTCAATAAACTTAGAATCGCCTGTATTATTAAACCCAAGCAGTGTCCACCCCACCAAAGAGTTTTCGTTTTTCTCTCTCCCTGATACATTAAATAGTTTAAAAGATATAGGCGTTGATTATGTTGCACTGGGTAATAATCATGTGTACGACTATTTAGAACCTGGCCTAATAGATACGTTAAAATACGTGAATGATGCGGGTTTTCTCCATAGTGGTGCAGGCATGAATGCGACTCAAGCTTACCGCCCACTTACAACACGAGTGAATGGCATTAATTTAGGCTTGGTATCTGCGACATCAATTACCGGTAACGCCAATCCTATAAACTATATCGCACAAGAAAATAAGGGAGGGGCAGCCGATTTAACCAACGATTTAGAGTTAAACAATGCGCTCACTGATGTCGCATCAAATCATGACTTTGCAATAGTACAAATGCATGGTGGCGATGAGTACTCTTTCTCTCCGACACAGTACATAACTAACCGCTTCGAATTCGCAGCTCGACGCTCTATTGATTTGGCTATTGCACACCACCCTCACGTTGCCCAAGGCTTCGCTGTTTATGACTCGACACCCGCGATTTTAGGTTTAGGCAACTTAATATTCGACCAAAACCGCTTGGAGACTTTGTTAGGTGTGGCTGTATCTGTAACCATTGATAATGCTGCTGAACACAAAATACAACGTGCTAAAGCATATCCAATTTATATTGAAGACTACCAACCCCGGTTAGTAAATGGCTTTTTGAGTGATTATTTATCACGACGGCTCGCGGAGTTTTCAGACGATAATGTGACTGTTATTCCCAAGTCAGGCTATGCCTTAGTCACTTTCCAAGGCCTGAATACTCCACCGATAACTACCACAAAAACAATCACCATATCGGCTGGAACACAAATTGTAGATTTAAGAGCTTTCGCGCCAAGCAATGCATTTTTAGCGCAAATTACTGCTGACAAAAATAACAGTGCTCAATTCACACTCGGCAGAGATTTGATGATATTCGGTGACTTTGAAGACTGGGATAACGATGATGAGTTTGGTGAAGTATCTCGCTGGGAACACAGTGATGAAGATGCAATACCTTGTATAACAGGTGTATATAGACATCGCCAAGGTATGTGCCTTACAAGAACACAATTCGACAATACCCCTTTGCGGTTACCATTTAGACAAACAATTCGCACTATGCCTATCACCCCATCGGAAAGTGTTTCCGATGCATACCACGAATTTACACTTTTTGGCTATGCTAAAGGTGACAATGCAGGCGACTTTAATGCTGAATTAACTGTAACGACAGCGGAAGATGGGTTCGAATTTTCATTCAATAGAGTCCCTCTTATGACTGCATCAAGTTATGATTGGACACCGTTCGTCCATCATTTTGAACTCCCTGATGATAGTCAAGTTATGGGTCCTGAAAATCTGCCAGCTAGAGGTGTTAATTTAGCATTAACGCACGCTCCTCCCACTGACGGTAATGCAACTCTACAATTAGATGAAATTGCGTTGATTTCATGGCAAAGGCCCTTGCAATTTAACGAATCTCAATGGCAAACTAGTAAAATGCATGGCCTTGATTTTCTTAGAGTCAATACTGATGAGGCACTCACATTAACACTTTCTTTTCGCAGTTTTTAGCGGCTCTGCGCAAGGAGTAATATGTCGATAAAGCAGCAGTACTTTATCATTCGGCGCCAAAAAACATTCTGGCTCATGTTAAGCTTGGTGGGGTGCATGCTTGCCTTAGAGTTAAGTGGTACGATCGAGAAAATAAATGCGCCTATATATCACTTACTCAGTGTAGTGCAATCTGAGCAAAATACAGACGTCGTTGTCATTGAAAGTGGCGACCTTCAAAGACAGCATAATGCGCTACTCCACATTATAGATGCTGGGTCACCAAAAGCTGTCATTGTATTTTCAGACCTTATTTTCAGCACCTCGACCGGACACGCTAGTACGGTACTGTACCCTCATGCACAGACTAATCAATGCTTATCGCCCATTGAAAGTTGGGCTGGTTACACGATCATTTTTAAGAATTTACCAACTGAATCATGTGATAACATTTGGCACCTCATTTTCCCTAAAAAACAATTACCTGATACCGCACTGATTAATTTTTCATTACAACCACACGCCCTACCAAAATTCGATAGCGATCGCGTATTATCTGGCGATATTTTAGAATCTCAATTAAACAATAAAATAATCGTATTAACACAACGAACTCACGGTTATGGAATGAGATTAAAAGCACCAAAGGTCGACTCATTTCATGATGCCGCCTATTTATATGCCTACATTGCACACAATATAGATACAAATAGTTTAGTGGCTACATTTGATGGTTGGCCGTCGTTAACTGTGCAAGTCATTATTGTTTTAATATTAATGGTGCTTTATCAAAAGTTTAGTATCAATATAAACCTGATAATTGCTTTTGGTCTTTGCCTACTCTGGTTTATAAGTGCATACTTTATACTCATTTATTGGCATACTTTAATTCCCGCGGGACAACTCACTACCTATACTGTTTTAACATTAGTGTGGATGTTCTTTGCTAAGAAATGGGTAGAGGAAGACGACTTACAACGCATTATTAACAATATCCAGCAACGTATGTTAGGACGCTACCTGCCTAAATCTTTTGTTGAACAAAGTAATCCTTGGGATGCAATTATTGAACTCGTTAAGCAACAACTCGACTTAGATAGAAGCATATTTCTTGCTCGCCAAGAAGGAGATCATCGACTTTACGAAATTCGTGCCATTAACTGCCAGCTCTCAAATATTCATGAAATGCGGCGAGACTATGAACGTCCCCCCTATTCTGACGCCATTAAGCAGTTTGGTGCGGTGAGCATTACACGGCCATTTTTTGATAATATCACCGACGATGAAACACAATATATTGTCTCTCTTATGTACGCAGGGGATATCAGAGGGTTTTGGGCGATGACCGTTCGCACCGATGAACATTTTAATGAAGCGGCTTTTTTAAAAAATGTAAACCGCTTTGCTAACCAAATAGGTGAGTTATTATTTCACTATCGTATTTTTAGCGCCCAAGACAGTGCCAATAATAGTGTGCTCACGCGGGCATTAACATTAAATTTAGAAAAACCTCTAAGCCAAAAAATAAAGCTCTCAATCAATGAAATGGAACAGAAACTATCCACACTTGAACACGTGTTTAATCAAGTCGGCTCTGCAACCGTTTTATTTAATTTATTTGGACAAGTTATCCAAACCAACCAAGCATTAGAAACCCTCGCCCGACAGCAGAGTTTATCAATTTTTGACATGACAGCTTTAGATTTACTCGCTAAGGTGGGCCAGCTCGAACATGATGTAGCTAAGGGTAAGTTACGTTATTTAACACTTCATAGAGGTGAGTTGTACCAGCCAGTGACTTTCGATGATCAAGTTTACATTCTTTCTGTGCGTACCATTGGGGCTTCTGAGGTGAAAAATAGCGCGGGTGACCCATTTGAGGTCGGTGGGATCTTGTTCGAATTTATAAATATTTCAGATCTCGTCGCACATCTAGATGATCCCAGCTTGTTATTATCACAATTATCCACTTTGACCCAACAGCAAGAAATTCAAAAGCAGTCTGAGTGGATATCTGATTAATGGACTGGTTATTAAATATATTCCCGAATGGGGGCGGCCTGGGTCAATCTGTTATTACTACGGTTTGGGTAGGCATTGGGGTTGTTTGCTTTCTCAATTTACGTTTTGGATTCCCCTTAACGGGACTCGTTGTCCCTGGGTATTTAGTTCCACTCTTTATTGTAAGTCCCACCTCTGCCACTGTTATTTTAATTGAGGCGGTGATTGTTTACATTGTGATGAAATTATCAGCCAAAACTATGATGGAACGATTTGGGTTTGCTGAAATGTTTGGCAGAGATAGGTTCTTCGCCATAATTTTGATCAGCATTTTGGTAAGGGTCACCATGGACACCTTATTTTGGCCCACTATCGCGTCGCTGTTCTCTTTATGGGACATTACCTTTGATTATGCTGCCCAATTATATAGCTTAGGGCTCGTTATTATTGCTCTTACCGCGAATGTCATGTGGAATGGAGGGTTCAGATACGGTGCAAAAGTGACGCTTATCCAGCTGTTACTCACCTATGTCATTGTCCGTTTTATCTTAATGCCTTACAGCAACTTTAGTATTGCTAATCTTGCTATTATGTATGAAGCCGTTGCAGCATCCATTATAGCAGCGCCGAAAGCGTACATTATCTTGGTCATCACAGCGTTTATCGCATCTCGTGCAAATATTAAATACGGCTGGGAGTTTAATGGTATCATGCTCCCTGCATTGCTCGCTTTACAATTAATGCAGCCGAGTAAATTACTCACATCATTTGCAGAAACCGCTGTAATTCTTATTATTGGCAGTGGGCTATTGCACTTTACTAGACTACGTCATGCTAATTTCGAAGGCGCTCGACTCCTACTATTTTTCTTTAATATTGGTTTTGTGTATAAGCTCTTGTTAAATTACGTCGTTGTTCAATATTATCCAAGTTTAAAAGTCACCGACACTTTTGCATTCGGTTATATGCTCTCAACTTTACTCGCATTAAAAATTTATCAAAAAAGTGCGCTCGGACTGGTGATCAGGGCCACATTTCAAACCTCTGTTGTTGGCGGCTTTATCGCCATCGCGATTGGCTTTGTGATCATGTTTGTACCATCCATATTTGGCTCGGCACATATAAAAGAGCTTCAGACACATCAAGCCGTGAGTGGCCTGACGCATATGATCAGTGAATACAAAAGCTATTTATATACGGATAAAAAAAACCAAATTGAGATTAGCCAATATCAACAGGGGCAACAATTACAACAATTTCAGTCCGCTGTTAGGTTGTTAAACCGAGACAGGCAAAATACGCAACTCTTTGATGAAGCCCGTGCTATGTTAATGAAACTAGATTTTTTGCTACGCCAAGACGAACACTATATTTATATTCAAGATGCAAGAAAGCTTTCACTGCGTGGTTTATTTATATTAACGAAACAACCAACTTCTGAACTACTGATCACAGTACCACATCCCTCATCTGAGCGCTTAGCAAGTGATGCCGCAGGGTTATTATTATCACATTTAAATAGCGGCGCTTTGCTCTTTGGCACGCAACTAACACAATCTTTGAGTGCCAGTTCACCTAGCCAACAAAGTAAGTACTATCTTGCGTTCATTAATGCACTGTCAGCTGAACAAATCCTACAAGTACGAGAAATAAATACGCGTAGCCAAAGTCTCTTAAACAACAGTCCATTTATACATCAGTGTCAACTGTGGGCTTATAATCAACTACCGAATGCAATTAGCCAAAAAGAATTAAGAGAACTACTTAATTGCAAAAATAGTTCGTTTGGTTTAGCAAGCTCATTTAGCCTACCTGGGGGAGAGTTTTCAGGTCAGTTTTTAGAAACCTTTTTAGACACCGCAAATTATACCTCCTTGATGTCAAAAGTGGCACTCGCCGACGGCCAAATTAATCAAGCTCCAATCACATATTTGACTGATTCAGTAGAAAATGCAATTGAACATTACATCCCACATATTAGTGCAAAAGGCAGTGAGCACTTTGCATTATTGTCTGATAATGAAGCGGCACTATGGGAGTTTGAGATACTCCGCCCCCTGTACATTTTAGTAGATGGTTTAAATAATCAAACGATTAATGCCAATATCCAAAACAGGCTCAATCAAATTAACAATATCGCACAAATGGTGGGTTACGAACTAACATTCATGATGTCAGAGCAAGGCCGTTACATCATGATAGCCTCCATTCCTGAACAGCAGTTTTATGAAAAGGGTCAAGGTATTTTCTTTATTAACCTAAACCCAGCAAAATCACTCAATATTCAAGTGCCGAGGCCTTTATTCGAAAGTAATACTTTAAAATTTTCAGCACAATTATTTACACACATTCAAGGTAAAGTGCTGTCTATCGCAGGTGCGCACCCGTACGCAAGCCCTTATTCTAATGTAATGACCCCTGCAAATGTGAAGTCACTTTTTAACATAGTACATCAAAGTGTGTTGCGTCATGATCACGATAAAAATATCATGAACTTGCAAATTCGCAGTCATAGTGCACCGTCACATATAAGACCCAGTGCAATTGCATTTCAATTTACGCATCCGCACACATTCCAAAGCACAGTATTAAGGGATTTACGGTTAGCGTTAACAAAACTAGGTGTTGAGCATCAAATAGTACAAGGTCAAACTGCAACAAGAGGCTTAGAGCTCGGCACATCACCACAAACTGGTTATCAGTTATTTGCCCCAAATAGTGAACTCGCTACATTATGGTTAGCCTCCGATTTTAAAAAACACTTTTCTATATCTGAACAAGCACTGTTGCAACGATTATTGGCAATTTCAGATGTCGCACACTTACCCAGTTTAATGCTATCGACGCTCGCACCAAATGATTGGGCTAGTGTAGATAAAGCCAGTATTGAAAAGCTGCGCCACATCACTGATGAATATGCAATATCTCAACACTTACCTTTACTCACTGACTATTGCAAAGCCGGAAAACGTTGTACTTTACAAGCTGTCAAACTTGATCCGGAATATGAGCTCGCATTGGCCATTAAAGACGGGAGTACCTTGATTGCCCTATACTTACCAACCCGAAACAAGCTAATAGACCGCCATGTATATGAAGCCGCGATAAGAAGGGGCCAGCATGTATTATATTAAGTGGCTGTTGAAAATAACATTTTGGTTAGTATTGCTTATCATTGTTTTCTGGTTTGGGGTACGCTTTTACTTTTGGCTACAATCAGCAGAGCCTATGGCGCAACGTTCAGATAAAGAAACTCGGTCGAATGTACATTGGCTACATTCAGATAAAGCCCTTGTTTATAACTTCTCTCCATCGAGAACATATAACTTGCGAATTCTATCGAATGCAATTTTTGCTCAACAGGTCGAGTTTGATAAGCCTATTAATTATGCCATAGAATACACATTACTTGACCAAGACAATAACCAGCTGATGCAAAAAGTGTATCATCACGCTTCGAAGTTGGCTCTGGACGCCGACCAACAACAAGTTAAACAAATTATTGAGAATAAAGCAGCATTATCAGTGTCTTCTGGACAATCTTTTTATATAAATAGTGAGCAGCTCACCAATGCAAGCCGGATTGCATTGCGGGTAATACCTGAAGATTCTAGCCTCAAAGGCGTGGTCGTTCGCATACATGCAAAAACACCAATAGATACAGATGACATAAATAGCGCTTGGTTAAAGCTCCCGGTAGAATGGCGCGAACGTACAATCGCTTACCACACCATTGGCGCCAATGCGATTACCACTCGAGAAATTCATAATGCAGTGACATTTGATTGGCTAAAGCTTGCGCCACAAGGTGTACCTGATATTGATTTCAAAGCCGATACTCTATATGAAACTCTCCCTTATCATGTTTTGACATATGATTTTGGTGCGCAACAATTGGATCTCGACGGTTTCTATACCGATCAAGACTTATCGGCTTCATTTCGAGTTTATGAAGGCGGTGATATTACTGCAAATATCAAGGGAAACATCGCAGATATCAACATAACTTGGTACGACCTTAAACAACGAGAAAAGCCTAAAAAATTAACACTGGAAAAATTAGAAAACCCTAATTCCTATCAATTACTTAATACTCAACCAGGTCTTATCGTCATTCAGTCCAAAACAATGACACAATCTAGTTGGTTTTTAGCTGATACAACCCCGATCTCACCCTTGCACAGTTATTATTACGGTATTGATGAGAGTTTATCTGCCAACTATCGAGTCGCGCCAAATAGTGATATAAATTTTCAATTTAGAGGGGCACAAGGCGCTCTCATATCTGTTTCCTTATTTAACACTCAGAAACAACTTATCGAAACTCATCAAGTCAAATTGCAAGGACAACAAGCACTGTTTGACCGCATCATCACTCCCGACACACTCAGAAGCGTAACCACAGATTCAGAAAGGTTTTACCTGCGCCTTCCAAGCAATGCTGCGTTTTTATCGATAAGTAGTAAAGAAACAATTAGTGCAAAAATGCAAGCGAGACAAGCACACTTTCATTACCAAACGGTATTATGCGAAGCTCTATGCCAAGTCGATTTACCTGAATTTACAGAAATAGATGCGTGGTTTTCTCAACAAGCGCAGAATGACTTTACCTTTACTGAACAACAAAAGATGTTGAATGTTAGACTCTTTGAGCCTCCTCCTGAAATTGAGGTTAAGCAAACCTTTCATTATGGTCGAAATCTAATCGATATTTTACCTCGCTCAAATACAGCGTTAATTAAAACCGAACCAAAGTACTTCAACCCTATTGATCCCCCTAAAGACTTTAATTTTAGGCCACTAAAAAACCTGTCAGAGATTACAGTGCCTAACGACCCAATATTACTCGCTAAATCACGCGTCATAGAGTTATCATCAAGTGCCCCCTTTTATACTGAATATGCACTAAATGACTTACCTGATGATGCCCCTCTAAGGATACAATCGAAGCGTTCACACTTTTATACCAATCTAGGTTCTAATCGGAGCTGGGCAAAACAACGCTTATTTAAATTAAAAGCAGGTCAATCACTTGAGTTAAATTTTGATAAAAGACCTGATTCGATTGTAATCAAACTCTATTCAGATAATGAGCAAGACACACCTTTATTCGTTGATACCCATTTACATGGGCATTTTTCTAAAAAGCTCACCGACGAGTACACAATTTCGAAAAAACGTTATGCACTCGTCAAGGCGAATGAGAATAAAGAATTTTTACTTCACCCTGCTCAAATATCACTTTTCAGCTATCCTTCAATAACAATACCGATTAATAACGATATAGAATTATTAAAGAAATTTACGATAAAGACCGATCAAGATATTTGGGTTAGTGTACTAGAAGAAACATCAGAACAACAAAAACAAGCAAAATGGTGGTTATATGAAGCCAATTAGCAAATTGACGCTCTATCTAATCTGCATAATATTTTCGCAGTGTGCGTTGAGTAATTACTCTCAACCATTATACAACGATATGGTTGTATGGTTTAAAGTTCCTACGGCCATTGCACCATGGCAATTTCAACAAATTGAATCGCAATCTGCATTACTGGCTACATCCACGAAAGAGGGCGGTGGACACGTTTATTTTAACCCGATTAATCAACGCTGTGTCGTGTCTGTTCCGCATCAATTTTATGATACGGGCACGCTGATGATCGGCAAACATATCTACACTCACCTTTGTCAGGTTATGCTAAATAATTCTCATCAACGCTACGTCGACAGTCCCGATAAATATCCAATGGATTTTTCAAAACGGCCATACAATATTCATAATGCGGCATTAGTTGCATATCAAACTCACAATCCCAGCGCACGTATCTTCCAAATTCATGGTTTTAGTAACAAAAAAAGGCGTTCAAAAATAGCAAAACATGCAGATATCATTGTGAGCCAAGGAAAAACGTCCGACTTGATTGGCCAACAACTCACTACTTGCTTCACAAGCATTGGGTTTATCGCGTATTTATACGGAACGTCTGTTAAAGAGTTAGGCGGTACAAAAAATATAGTACATAAACTCGGGTTAAAACCTCGTTCATTCATGCATATTGAATTAAGCAAAGTCACACGCGTACGTTTACGCCAAGATCAACCTCTATTAAGAAAGTTTACCTCATGTTTAAGCCGTACTCTTTAAGCTTCCTTATTTTCCTTTGGGTTTTTCCAGCATATGCGGCACAGACACCGCTGTATAATGCGCCTTTTTGGCTAGACGAAAATAAACCAAACTCTTTAACTATGCCAACTCAATATTTACGACTTGCAGAAAACGATAGCCAAACTGTATTTGTACCTGAGGGTAATTGGCTAGAAGTACCAGCTCAATTATTAAATGCTGTAGACCTTTGGCAAGGGTCTAGCGTATTAGCAATGCGTAAAATCAACGTCTCTTCGCTGACTTGTCGCAACGAGCGCTGTCAGCTACCGGCAATGCAGAGCAATCAATTTATCAAATTTACCAACACCTCCACTCAAAGTCAGCGCTATGAGATATGGTTAGGGCAATATCATCATCATCGCTCTCCATTTCGTCGTAGTCTGAAATTACCTCTGAAAACCACGCGACTCACGCTTGCTCAAGATCATGAAATTTACTACAATTTGGAAGATAAAGAACAAATAACTACCTACTTTGCGCATGCAAAAAAGCTCAAGGTGACGGTGAGGAAAACCCTTCATAACCTAGATAAAAGAGGCACTATCAGTCTTTATGTCAATCAACAACCAGTGAGCATACTCAATATAGGTAATTCACAGGCCAGTGAATATATTCAACAAAAAGTGAGTACAGCGAATACAGACTATATCGCACTCCCCAAAGACAGCTATCTAACAATCAAAAGCCATGGGCCTGCCCTTATTAAGCTTGAGCAAATGCACCGAGGGATCCGTGATTCAAACGCAGCACAACAATACCAAGAGGCGAATTTTAATCCTTACTGGGTAAACAACCTAAATACAACGCTGTCTCATATTTATCTTGATGAACGATTTGATGACTTTATGCATTTCAACTTTGCAAAAGCCAACCCTATTGAAAAAAAGCGCCATCAAGATTTAATGAAAACGATAAGCACTCAACGCTTTGTTTTCCCTACACTAAACAATGAACCCGGTTACTCTGAAACACAAGAGATATCGATAGTTCAAGGTCAACGTAAAGTTCTAAATCACCTTTATACAAGTTCACTAACTCGTGATGCCCTAGTACATCGCTTAAAAGGTAAACTCGCTTTTGATTGGTCACACCTCAGTCGTGTGCGCAGCTACATTACCCTATTCGTTCGTACGCCTATCGATACAACCTTAAACATGAAGGCTCCACACAAAAACTTTACCATCGCATTAAAAGCCAGCCAGCACTTTATTAAGCTTACAGTGCCGCTGCCCCGAGATATACGCACCGTCGAATTTAGCACTCAGCATCAAAATAGCATTGAATTAGCACTGCAAGTTGATGACTTACTAACCTTGCCGAATAACGAACTGTTATATGTCCAAAAAGGCAAATTAAAAGACAAACTTCCAACGCTTTATACGCATATGAATACTCAGATTCAACGCACTGCAGACGCTTACATAAACGGACTTACTCCTTATACAAATCACAGTCAAGAAACGGTCTCAAACCCCGATCCGCAATTAAGTATCATACACTCACACCGGCTATTAGGTAATGCATTACAACTATTAAAAAGCAACCCCTTAGAAGCATTACCAATTTTAAAACACTTGGTTACAAGTCCACATTTTGAAGTGAAAAAAAATGCATGGCAGCTCAGAATAAAGGCACTTGAGAGCTTAAACCAACAACGCTTGGCACAAAGTTATTTAGAAGGGCTATTACTGTCATCAGATCAAAAACTAAAACTTTTTGCCGCGACACAACTGATTGAAATATATAAGAGGAACAAAAATAGTTTTCAGCTTCAAGGGCTATGTGCCGTATTTAATACGGCGTTAGAAATATGTCCTCCGATCGCTGAGCAGCTGCTTTTGTCGCAACAAAAGTACTTAGACGCACTTTGGTTAGTACATGACAAACAAGATATTCTTCATCTGAATCCCTTACCGTTACAAGTCAGTAATTATCGCAGCGTGTCGAAAGCGCACTTACAAGAGCCCTCATATTATCAAATTTCGCATTATGGCAGCAGCACAATATTCGGTGAAACTAGCCATTATAGCGCCTTTAATATTTCCAAAGGTAAAGGGCTAACCTTAACCGCAAAAAGAGATTTAACATTACAACTGCGCGCGAGAGCGCCTTGGCAAGAATCGCATTCAAACGGCACACAGTGGCTACATCTTGATTTACAAAAAACACAATCGATTGTCCCCATATTTTCAGATATTGCCTCAACGGCCCAAATTCCGGCATTGAACACAAGATTATCTATTGCCAGTGAGAGTATTGTCACTTTGCAAGCAGGTGAGCAGTTGTATATTCATAGTGATATGCCGACTTCTGTGAGCATCAATACACTCCATCAGCAAAGTTTGGGGACTTTACCTCCTAAAACCGCCAATGTGCCCTTTTTGTTTTCTCGTCCATTTGATGACTTAATTAATGACCCAAGCCTTTCGTTGCAAACTCTCTTAACGAATGCTCTGTGGCGGCTTGAATCTCAATCACTCCTTGAACATGAATTTATTTTGTTGTTTACTCGGTTAGCAATTGAAACCTTACCAACAGAGCTTGCCACCCTAATGAGCCGCGTGAAACATTTTGGGCATTGGCAAACGAGTAAACATTATAGCAATTATGCGGGAACCCAATTAATTGATACAGATGCTATTTTAAAACGAAGCTTGGCTGAGCAAGTAAATCGTCATTCTAGTAAAAACATTCGACTGGATGGCGTATTGCTTCGTCCTCATCACACTTTATATCTAGATATGAGCGAACTACAAACGCTCCCCATCAAACTAAAATTTACGTTTGCTCCAACAGAGCTGTTACCCAATCAATATGCCAACATATTGATTGAAACGGGTGATAATCATATTCTATGGCCCGTAACACCAAACAGTCCAGTAGAGTATGCTTTAAACAACACCGAGCAATCAGACAGTCAAGTCATGCTCAACTGGGTAAACCCTTATGTATCACAACTACTCAATGTCAGTGTCTTAGTCTTTAGAGAGGGTTATTGGCAGGACGTAGATTTAGACACCAAACAACTGTTTTACTATGCGACACAAAAGCAGCCCACAACGCTGAAATTAAATAGAGATCAACTCTTAAAAATAGAAACAATTAACGCGATGCAACGCACTGAAAAAGTAATCTTTCACCCTGCTGGAACATTAACGTTACCCAGTACCCATGCCCAACTCGCTCGTGTATTTACATGGCAGCTAAAGCCCAATAAACATACACTAGCCGTTTCCCCTCCGGTCACACCATTAGCCATAGTACAGCCGAAATTGATACAACAGCCAACAGCCAACGAATTTATTAAAAATACGCTTAAAATGGATGGTAATTTAACGCATGTGGAAGGGTTTATGCGTTATGGTCGCTCAGGTATATTTGAAACAAACGAGCCCCTACCTGCCAATCATAATTTAGATTTTGGTATTAGGTTACGCAATAATAATAAGCAGCATTGGTATAGGTTAGAAATTGCTTATTCACTCAGTAATCATAATTATGATACCTATGTAATGAACGCGGTCCATAATTGGCAAGATGATAATAGTCACTGGTTTAGCGAAACTGCTCTATTTAACCGTTGGCAAGACAGTAGTGATATCACCCAGAGTCAGTATGCTGGACTCGCACGTTTTAGAGTTGGTGAAAGTTGGCGAAACGATAAAAGTGATAGGCATCAATGGTGGTGGCAGCCCTTTTACTATTACACCAGTGTAGATACACAAACTTATTTAGATGACTTAAAAATTAACCCTAGTATTTTCGGGTTTTATAGACAGGATCATATGAACGGCTGGCAAGCCGAATATGAATATCGATATCAACCTTGGGTAGACAACCAACTCAGCTTTAGAATGGGCGGTATCTCGAACCAGAATTGGCACTCTTTTGATAATGTCTACTTTAGCGCCACCACACAACAATATTATCAAGGCCAGATCTTTGCTGCACAACTGCAAAGCATTTATAAATTTGCAGATGAAAATAGGCCCAACGATACATGGCAATATTTAACGCAATTAAGCTGGCAAACATTGTATGATTTTAGCAGCAATACCGCTGGTTGGGTAAAACTCAGCTGGACACAGGATTGGTTTAATAATGAACATGCTATAGGATTTGAAGTTAATTTAGGCAATTTACAAAATACCGGCTTTACCCCTTTTGCACACGATGAAATTTTATTTCAATCACTCCAGCTCTCTCATTTTGCTGAACAAGATATTTATGGCCACTGATAAAATACAACAACACTTAGAAAACTTACTTTTTGCCGATACAGAGAAGTTCTGGCTTAATTTATATCACCATAAATATCAAACTTTAGTTAATGAACTTGCAAACTGGGAGTTAATCAAACACAAACCAGAGGCTGAACAACAAATCGACTGGCTACAATTGCAAACAATTGCATTTTTACGCCACAAAATAGAACAATTACATGTGAATTTACAAGGGCTTGAAGCGGGTTATAAAAATTTTATTGAAAGGTTTGCAAAAGCCGATTTTGATGCTGAAAAAGAGCTACATATTTTAAATTATGCAGAAGAACTGGGCGCCAGTTCAGAGCAATTAAAAGCCGACAAAGCCGCTTTTTCACGTTGGTTTGACGAGGGGGCTGTTATTGGTCGCTATCAAAGTCAAGTAGCTGACATTGAACAAAGCCTTAAGTTTCTGATCTCAAAATTAGGTGCTATAACCAAACGGTACTTAAGAAATAATGAAGCATTACTAACGGACACTTGGGCAAAACTAGATTTACAACCCTTTTTCTTGAGGCTGTTAGAAGCAAGCCCTAACGCACATGTTCGTCATGGCATGATCCGGGCTTTAGTTAATCAAGTTGCGCTAATTCATGAGTGTAATGCTGACCCTGATCTTGACTCAGAGTTAACCTCTAAACTCATTGAGCAGCTAGAAAATCAAGATACACCTTATCTTGCTGTCATAGATATCCTTGAGATACTCATTCACCAACGACCCACCTTTATTCGCAGCCATATGTGGGCGTTGTTAGACGAATCCGTCAATAGCTATCCCCATAAACCGAAAAACAATGATCAACTTTTTATATTAAGTGCAATTCCAAAAATATTATGCCGACAAAGCACCCTCAATACTCAAGATGAACGTTTAATTGAGCAGTGTAGCCATCACCCTTATCCGAGGGTCCGTCAATCACTCATTGAACAAATTGCTAACTTCTCTGACTCATTGGCTAAAGCGATATTACAAAGCCGTTTTATAGAAGAAAATTGTGACGCTGTTCGATTTACGATTATTAAACAGCTATCTGCGACCCGCTTTTGTGATGCCGCATTATCTTATGAAATTTGGAAAAAAGTGATTGATGGCCAAGAAAGTGTGGCCATCAAGCGCATTACGTTAGAGCAAAGTGCGCGTATTATGCTTAATATGCAATTAGATAGTGATAAGCCTGATACTGTATTTATTCAATTTATTGAGCAGCTAAATAACGCTTTAATAACGACTCAAGATATTGCTATAAAACGGTGTATCTCACGCACTAGAGAGCAACTAGCTAGCTTTTACCAACAATCGTTAGTCGCAAATATAGATGCACAAATAACCTCAGTTCACACTATAAAGTTAGCGGCAGATACTGAACATCAAGCGCTAGGCAGAGCGCTCAGCTTTAGAGCACAACAGCAACATGGGTTTAATGGTAAGCAACATAAGGGAGCCTGGTCCATTCAAGTAGGTTATAAAATGGGTCGCAGGTTATGGCGCATTTGGCACGAATTTTTTCACCCAAGTACAGATAAACGACAAAGCTTTAGCCATGTATTAGCCAAAAAGCCCAATGCTCAACTTCATGTCCCTAGCTGCACCGTCGCAGAAATAAGTGAAACCAACGTCCCTGGAGAACCGTTATATCATTTATCCGAATTAAGTACTCGTCCACATCTGCCTTTACTTGATTACCTACTTTCAATTTTAAGCCAAGATAACCTGCCAAGCCCAGTGAAAAGCTATACACCTGATGGATTTCTAGAGATCACAAAACCCACAACTTTGTGGAAAAGAACTGCTGCTTATTGGCGTATATCAATTAACTTCAAAGCGTTAGACAAGCTTAGGAAGGGCAATGAACTAGAGCAGCGTCGTTTTTTAGAACAATTAAACTCTATGGGGTTTATCTTACAATTTAAGCCTTATGGGGCACTTGAAAGTGCAACTTTCCCAGTAGAGCCTAGCATTAAAAAGTTATTCGAAAGACTCTCTGTGTCTGCGCCAATACTTAATATTTGGCTCAGCTTTAAAGAGTACCTATATTCTATATATCAAAATACCCTGCCTCAATTGGTTTTTTTTGTTGTTGGCTTTATGGGATATTTTTGGAGTCGCCACATTTATGTTAGCCGAAAAATCATGCATAACCGTAAACACATTCCAGTCAGTATTGGCGGCTGGGGCACTCGGGGGAAGTCGGGAACTGAGCGGCTTAAAGCGGCTCTGTTCAGCGCTCTAGCACTGCGAGTGATCACCAAAACCACGGGCTGTGAAGCGATGATGATTTATTCCAAAAGCTCTGGCGAACAATGTGAAATACCACTTTTTAGACCATTCGATAAAGCAAGTATTTGGGAACAAAGTGATGTGCTTTCGTTTGCCAAATCAGTCAACGCCGATGTCTTTCTATGGGAGTGTATGGGATTAACACCACGATACGTAAAAATATTGCGCCGATGGATGCAAGACAACTTCGCCACAATCACCAATGCTTACCCAGACCATGAAGATATACTAGGCCCGACCGGTATAGATGTTGCGCGAGAAATGTCTGCTTTTATTGGCAAAAATACGCAAGTATTTACATCAGAACAAACCATGATGCCGATCCTCAATGAAGCCGCTACCATAAATAACACAACCTTAATTCAGGTTCATTGGGGAGATGGATTTCAAATTACACCTGATATACGTGCTCTCTACCCATATGATGAGCATCCAGACAACATCGCGTTAGTTGCAAAGATGGCACAATATATTGGCATTGAAAAAGACTTTGTATTTAAGGAAACTGCTGAGCGTATAGTGCCTGACATTGGCGTATTACAACACTTTGAAGCAGCTCCGATTGGTAAAATAAAGCAATCCTTTGTTAACAGCATGTCGGCAAATGAGCGTTTAGCTACATTGGAGAACTGGCGCAGGTTAGGTCTTTTTGATATGGGGGACTTGCCTCATATACAAACTATCGCACTGATCAATAATCGCAATGACAGAGTTGCGCGCTCAAAAGTCTTCGCGCAAATTGTGATTGAAGATTTAAGTTATGATTTTGTCGTCGTGGTTGGCAGCAACGTTGATGGTTTCTATTCATATTTAGAGCAAGCATTACACACACGGATTGCACGAATTATTAGCAATCAAGATTTTGACGATCTTAAACACTTAATAAAGCAACTTAAAATACCATTCAACACCGCTGAATGGTTAGAACGAGCTAATGTTTCTCTTGTAGACAATCCCTTAAGCGTCGATGATATCAATGAGGTTAACACTTTAAACATCGCCTTAAGTAAACGTCTCGATAGTAATGACAAACAAGCTGAATTGCTCACAACAAGTTTTACGCAGTTTACTCAAATACAGTTAATTTTGGATACAATCAATGGATCACACTCGCTCAGCACCTTAATGCTAAAACCTTTAGTTGAGATATTTGCGGAACGCTGTCTGTTAATTGATGATGCACAAGTTACACCTGATGCTCTAACAACCACAATCAGTCACCTCGCATGCGATCATCAGCACCAACTGATTGTTGGCATGCAAAATATTAAAGGTGCAGGCTTAAATTATGTTTACACATGGCAAAAGTATCAAAAGACGTATCAAGTGTGCCAAAAACTGTTAAACGAACAAGTAAGCCAAGCTGAGTTTCGCTCACTCCTCACACAATTTGCACAACAAGACAGGTTCAGTATTTTAGAAACTGATTATTTAGATAACGCTTTAGTGAATGTAGCTGCACTTGCTCATGCACAAAATGAGTTTAGCCAAGCAGAAATTACACATATAAAAGACAGACTCACTAAATCACGTAAATTGATAACTGCCAATCGTTCAACTAGGGAACGCTCCAAATTAACGATGTTTCTACTGCAAGTTATCGAGTCATTTTTAGACGCTGGCGCTGCTGTGAAACGAAAAAAAACCGCACAACAAGTCTATATTGATATTGCTGAACAACGGATAACAATGGAAAAGGCCATTACAGTTTTAGCACAACTAAACCGTAGTCAAAAACCTGGGTGGTTATCATTGCCAAAAGAAAAGTAACCCAAAAGGATTATAAATACTTTATTCTTATCACTTGGAATAATAGCATCGTGCGTATTTTTGTCATTTAATTGACCTCGACACTAAAAAGTACGACAATAAGATTAGAAATTTATCTATTGAGCTTAACTGCTTCCACTGTTTCTTATTTTTAGGAGTTCTATATGAAACTGTCTTTTTTAACTTTGAGCTTAGCTTCTCTTGTTTCGCTTAACACCGCTTTTGCGAGTAATTTAGTGACGAATGGCTCATTTGAACAGGATGTTGTTTCTAAAAAATGGACTCTACTTGATAACATGACCGGTTGGCAAAGAGATGGGGCTAAGTTTGAAATTCAAACAAACACACTTGGTATCATCACGCCACAAGAAGGTAATCAATACATAGAGCTAGACTCAACAGCCAATTACAGTGTAAAGCAAACGCTTTCTACTCAAGCTAACCAAACCTACACCTTGAGCTTTTATTATTCTCCACGCGTTGATAATAACAGCGATACCAACCAAGCAAAGGTATATTGGGATGGTGCTGAAGTGGCAAATCTAAATGGCACTTCAAGAGGCTGGCAGCATATCTCTGTCAGCGTAACAGCTTCTGGGGCTTCAACTGAATTGAAGTTTACAGGCACCGGTACCTCTGACTCATACGGTGCTTTTATTGACAATGTTTCAGTAACTGGTATTGCAAATAGAGCCTGCTTAACTGGCCTATTTGGTATTAATGATTTTGGTTCTGAGCAAGCTGGATATGTTTACTTCTTCGATGTAAATACTGGTACATATAGTAAATTAACAGGGGTATCTCACACAGCATCCAATATTGCGAGCAAAGATGGCGTGCTGTATTTCATGGAACAGCAAGACAGTAACACCAAAGCGTCTAAAGTGTGGACTTTGGATTTGGCAAGTAATGCTGAAACTGAGGCCGCAGATGCGACGTCATATCCTATTTACCGCTCTGCTATAACACCTGACGGCCAGTCATTACGGTCAACAAGTAAAACATACATGTATGATTTTAATTTACAGACTGGCGCAAAAACTGTCTTAGGTAAATTAACATTTGCAGGAGATGATTTTAAGCATGGTGATATCGCCTATTCTGCGGACAATAATACGTTATATGTACTGACAGGAAAGTCTTTATATACTCTAGATGATGGTGACATGAGTTTAGACAAAATTGGTGACCATGGCGTCAATTGGGCATCAGGTTTGGCCATTGGCGACAATGGAACTGTGTATATTTCAGGTCGAGTAGCTGGTGAAAATGCAAAAATATACTCTGTTAACCCAGCAACGGCTGTCGCAACCTATGTAATGGATGCTGCCCCTCACGTTAATGATTTGACTTTTGTGGACGATTATTGCAATTAATCGTATATACGTCATTTTTTATTAAAAAAGCCAGTCATATGACTGGTTTTTTATTGCCTCTTTTAAGGTACAAGCCGCTTCTAGGCTTCCCCAACACGCAGCAGCTAGTTATACTAACGCACCCTTTTTGCATAGTTAGTCAGTTATTTCGTCATAACTAGCAGAAACACCAAAAACATTGGCCACCCGTTCAAACGCATAATTTTTTATGTGTCACGATTATTATAAGGCCTAACAACATATTTGATTTTATTAGGAAGTACATATGAGTTCATTACCTAAAGCAGGAGAGTTTTTAGGACATCCTAAAGGCTTATTCTTGCTGTTCGGCACAGAGATGTGGGAACGCTTTGGTTATTATGGCATGCGTGCCATTTTAGTTTTATATCTTGTTGCAATGACCCAAGACGGAGGGTTTGGCTGGTCAAATGCCGACGCTCTTAGCCTATATGGTACTTTTACCATGGCCGTATATTTAACCCCACTGTTTGGCGGTTGGTTAGCTGATAACGTATTAGGCCAGCGTAAAGCTATTATCATAGGTGGTATTTTAATGGCGCTAGGCCATTTTATCATGGGGGTTCCTCACAGCGCAGTCATTGGCATGGAAGTTAACGTGTTTTATCTTGGTTTAGCCTTACTGTGTATTGGTAATGGTTTATTCAAGCCAAATATTTCAACTATGGTCGGTGATTTATATAATGACGGCGACAAACGTCGTGATGGCGCATTTACTATTTTCTATATGGGTATCAACTTAGGTGGTGCGTTAGGGCCACTTGTTGCAGGTTATGTTGCAGCGGTCATAAACTGGCAAGCAGGCTTCATTGCCGCTGGTATCGGCATGGTTATTTCAGTAGTTATGCAGCTTATACTGAGTAAAAAGTATTTAGGTGATATTGGCGTTGTTCCTTCAGCTAAGTTATCGCAATCACAGTCAGCAACAGGCACTAAAGAACCATTAACGAGTGTTGAGAAAGACCGCATCAAGGTTATTTTTACAATGAGTGTATTTAGTATCATCTTTTGGATGGGCTTTGAACAAGCAGGCGGCTTGATGAACCTTTTTGCCAACGATTATACTGACCGCATGCTGATGGGCTTTGAAATCCCAGCTTCTTGGTTTCAGTCTCTAAACTCACTTTTCATCATTATCTTTGCACCAATTGTCGCGATGATTTGGTTAAAGCTTGATAAGCGAGAACCAAACTCCCCTGTTAAGTTTGCGATTGCCTTGGTTTTCCTAGCCCTTGGCTTTCTTACCATGATGTTAGCATTAATCACTGAAGGCTCTGGTGAAGGTTCATTACAGATCAGTATGATGTGGTTAGTACTGTTTTATCTATTCCATACTTTAGGTGAACTATGCTTGTCGCCGATTGGTTTATCTATGGTGAGCAAATTAGCGCCTCTACGTTTAGCATCATTGCTAATGGGTATTTGGTTCTTATGTACTGCCATCGCAAATAAAATCGCAGGCTTTGTTGGCTCATTCTTAGGTGAAGGACAAGAAGCCATGAACAACGCGATGGGCATCTTCATTGGCCTTGGCGCAACGGCTTTATTGTCTGCAGCAGCAATGTACTTGCTCAGCGACCGCTTAGTCGATTGGATGCACGGCGCAGAAGGCCATCATGAACCACACACTCAAGAGCACATTTTAGCGGAAGAGTTAGAAATCTCAGCGGTTAAATCGTAGTTTTAATTCGTTTTACAAAAAAACCACGCCGATAAAGCGTGGTTTTTTTTCATTCATACATGCCCCTAAAGCCACATCTGTATACGCTGGTTTACACTCTAAAGACAAAGAACACTGTACCCTTCACCCTATACCCACTTATTGCTTTTCAAATGTAAAATCCCAAAAAAATAAAAAATGCTTACATTACAATAAGTAAAACATAAAAATCACATATAAAAAGTATTCCCTCCACGATTAATACCGGAGAATACCCGCTTAGAAAATTACCACGTGTATTGCTGTCAGCATGCACGCGTCTTTATCGACTCATTGTGCAAGTAAATTTACAAATCACGACTTTGTGAAATCTACCCCAAACCTTTCCCTTTTTCTCATTTTGGTGAATTATTCAATTAATGAGAAACACATCTAAACAAGCAATCTAATGTGCTTAATTGCTGGAGTAAGACAATGAGTGAAGTAAGTAACCCTCTAAAGTTAGTTGGTATTGAGTTTACGGAATACGCAACACCTGATGCAGATTATATGGACAAAGTCTTTACTGATTTTGGCTTTTCAAAGCTTAAATCTTTTAAAGATAAAGATATCACTTACTACAACCAAAACGACATTCACTTTTTATTGAATAACGAACGTGAAGGTTTCTCTGCTGAGTTTGCAAAAAGTCATGGTCCAGCGATATGCTCAATGGGCTGGAGAGTAGAAGACGCACAAAAAGCATTTGAAGTGGCTGTTGAGCGTGGCGCAAAACCAGCAACAGATTCAACACACAAAAACTTACCTTACCCTGCAATTTACGGTATTGGTGACAGCCTGATTTACTTTATCGACGTATTTGGTGACAAAGGCTCTATCTACAACAACGATTTTGTTGATTTAGAAGAACAGCGCATTGTTAAAGATAAAGGATTCATCCGTATAGATCACCTTACTAACAATGTTTATAAAGGCACGATGGAAACATGGGCTAACTTTTATAAAGACGTATTCGGCTTTACTGAAGTGCGTTATTTCGACATTAAAGGTCAAAAGACGGCACTGATCTCATATGCACTTAAATCGCCTTGTGGTACTTTCTCTATTCCTATCAACGAAGGGAAAGGCAACGATAATAACCAAATTGATGAGTATTTAAATGAGTACAATGGTCCAGGTGTACAACACCTAGCATTCTTAACCGATGACCTTGTAGGTTCACTTGACCAACTTGATCAATCAACCATTGCAACACTAGACATCATCCCTGAATACTACGATACCATTTTTGACCGTGTTCCTTGGGTAAAAGAAGATAAAGATAAAATTCGTGAGCATCAAATTCTTGTAGATAGCCAAAGTGAGAACTGTTACTTACTACAAATTTTCTCAAAGAACCTATTTGGCCCAATCTTCATCGAAATGATCCAACGTGTTGATGACGGTGGTTTTGGTGAGGGTAATTTCCAAGCTCTATTCGAATCAATTGAACGAGATCAAGAGCGTCGCGGTGTACTTTAACGCCGCTGATAAAAATAAGTGTCTAAGCAGCTTACTTATACTTAAGTAGGCTGCTTTTCTATTTAAGTTGAGGCAAAATAGTCTCAATGATAGTTAAACAGGAAAGATAATGTCTTTTATTAACGAAACGCACGATAATAGCTTAATGAGCTGGGTAGCAAGCGCCAACTTAGCTGGTACTGATTTCCCAATTCAAAATTTACCTTTTGCCGTATTTCGCCGTACAAACAGCAACGAAGAATTTCGTGGCGGCGTCGCCATTGGTGATCAAGTTTTAGATTTGGCAGTTGTTGCTGAAGCCGGTATTTTCTCAGGCGAAGCTCACTCGGCTGTGACGGCTGCAAATGCCGCTGCATTAAATGAATTCATGGGTATGGGCCAATCATATTGGTCTGCACTTCGTCTTGCACTGTCTCGTGCATTACGTGAAGGGTCTGAGCATCAAAGTGCGCTTGAATCCGCACTGGTTTCACAATCTGACGTTGAGTATTCAATGCCATGTCATATTGGAGATTACACAGACTTTTACACATCAATTTATCACGCAACCGCGGTTGGTAGTTTATTTAGACCTGACAATCCGCTTTTACCTAACTACAAATGGGTACCAATCGGTTACCACGGTCGCTCATCATCAATAGGTGTATCTGGCCAAGCATTCCCACGTCCGAAAGGCCAAACTAAAGCGCCAGACGCAGATATGCCATCTTTTGGACCATGTAAGCGTTTAGACTACGAACTAGAACTTGGTATTTACCTTGGTAAAGGCAACGAACTTGGCGATCATATTGCAATAGAAAATGCCGAGAACCATGCATTTGGTTTCTGTTTATTTAATGACTGGTCAGCACGTGATTTACAAGCTTGGGAATATCAACCGCTTGGTCCATTCTTAGCGAAAAACTTCGCATCAACGGTCTCTCCTTGGATAGTAACGACTGAAGCACTGGCACCTTATCGTACGCAGTGGACACGTGATGAAAATGATCCGCAGCCACTTGAGTATTTAGAGTCAACGCAAAACCGCGAGTCAGGCTCTTTTGATATTCAAATGGATGTGTCTATTGAAACACAAAAGATGCGTGCTGATAACCATACGCCAAGTAAGGTATCTGAATCTAGCTTCAAGCATAGCTATTGGACAGTTGCACAAATGGTGACTCATCACACAGTGAATGGTTGTAACTTTTTACCTGGCGATATGCTTGGTTCAGGTACTCAATCAGGCCCAGATCATGAAGAAGCAGGCTCATTACTTGAGCTATCTCGTGGTGGCAAAGAAAGTATCACGCTTACCAATGGTGAGGAGCGTAAGTTCTTAGAAGATGGTGATACCGTGATCATGCGTGGTTGGTGTGAAGCTGAAGGCTTTAATCGCATTGGATTTGGCTCTGTTGAAGGCACAATCCTACCAGCAAAATAGTCAGTTCCAAAAATTCATATAAATCAAAGGTGTGCATAAGCACGCCTTTTTTTGAATGTTTAAACTGGATTTTTGTATAGAAATTGTTAAAGTGAAGCGTTAATTATAAATTTATATGTGTATGCTAAATTATATCAATCGCCTATTTGACCTGTTATTTCAAAAGCGCCAATTACTGCTTCGCCAAAACGGAGAAGTGGGAATGGTTACGCTGTCTAGCTGGTTACAATTCACGATAGTCATCATACTTACGGCGATGACGGTATGGCTAGCAATAGTAAGCAGTGCTTTTTTTGAACAAAAAACGACCATTGCTACACTCAATTTATCCAATGAAACCAAGCAACAACAATGGCAACAAGAGAGGCTGCAATTAGAAAGTCAGCTTAATTTACAGCAAAGTAAATTGAATGAGTTAACTGAAAAACAACTCGCGCTACAGAGTTTAATGGAAGCGTTACCACCTAAACTAAGTGAAGAGCCCACGCAGCCGGAAGCCTCACCACAAGCTCAGTTTCAAAAAAATAGCACGCAAGTACACTGGTTACAAGAGCACTTCATCACTTCCTTAAACCAAACAATCGACACAAGAACACATACAATTAATAACTTATTAGATGAAGCTGGTATCGCTTATCATGATAGTGATAATGCCGCCCAAGGTGGTCCTTATCATAAATTACCACTTGAGCAACTCCCAAGTCATTATATTGATACAATCGATAAACTCGTTTTGCTCAGCGAGTTACAGCAACTCATCACGCAGTTACCGTCTGAAATGCCAGTCGCTAAAGATGACTACTACATATCAAGCCCATTTGGCTTTCGTAAAGACCCAATGACTGGCAGGCGAGCATTTCATAAAGGCGTTGATTTAGCTGGCTGGCATAAAACAGCCATTATCGCCCCCGCTGCTGGCGTCGTTTTGAGAGCAGGTAATAATGGTGGCTATGGTAAATTTATTGAGATACAGCACCCAAATGGCATCACGACACGCTTCGGTCATTTACATACTATCAAAGTGAAAAAGGGACAATCGGTCAACAAAGCTGACACGATTGCACTTATGGGGAGCACTGGACGCAGTACAAGTACTCATCTACACTATGAGGTACTGCAAAATAATAAGCAGATCAACCCAGTTAAGCTTGCCAAGGTAATTAATCGTGTTCAGTAAAATTAAGAAAAAACAACTTGAGACAGCCTCAGGTATTCCAGCTCTAATATCTCCAAACACCCACGTAGAAGGCAATATTACCTGCGAGGGGGAACTCCAAATTGATGGTAAGGTAACCGGTGATCTTATGGTTAATATACTCATTGTTGGCCAACATGGGGTTATTGAAGGTAATATAAAAGCACATCAAGTACTTATAAAGGGAACTGTGGATGGCTGCATAAATGCAGACCAAGTCATGCTAGAAGAGTCAGCTAGAGTGCATGGTGATGTGCTTCACGATACGCTTAGTATAGAGGCTGGTGCATTAATTGAAGGTAAGCTTGCACATAAAACAGAGGTGACTAACATCACCCCTATTTCAGAACACTCAAATGCACAATAGCTAGCGCTTAGTAACATACATATTTATATCCGCATGGAATACCTTTGTTCCATGCGCATCAAAAACCTCTACAGGTACAATTAAATCCTCTTTATCCAGCCACTGTCTCGGTAGTGTTATTTTAGCCTCCGCACTAATATCTGTTTCAGCTTTTTTGAGATACTGCACCGTCATTCCTTTAGGGATCCAACGATGGGTCTTGTGCGGTACTGTTGCATCCACCATCACCCCTGCACACAATTCGGCAAGGTTACACTGTGCAATTGCATGAATGGTGCCAATATGATTAAACACCGCTTTGCGTTTAGGGATGGTAGCCATACATACCCCTGGCTCTAACTGCGTTATAGTCGGCTTTATTGATCCAAAATAAGGCGCTTTTCTACATACTGCTTTGCTAAACAACCAATTACCAAAAGGTAGCCATTTCATTTTTTTATATATTTTGAGAAGTGGAGTTGTCATTTTATGATCCCCGTTGTATTAATTCATCAAACCTAACACATCAGACCAGATGATAAAACATTCACTACCAATATAATCGAATAAAATATTTTTTCAGATCGGTGTTATGTCCTGTTCTTTTTTTTCATGATGATTACAATAGCGCCCATCAGGGATCTCAACCAAAAGATGTAGTAATGAAACAGTCCACCAGTAAATCTCTAATATTCATCCTTGCTCTACTTGTTATTTTTTGTCCGTTGGGAATAGATATTTATTTGCCCGCATTTGTCGCGATGCAGCAAGGTCTTAATGTGGCTGAAAGCCAGATACAACAAACGGTTAGTATATACATGCTAACTGTTGGGCTAGGTCAACTTATTGCTGGACCACTTGCCGATAAATTTGGCAGAAAGCCAATTGCCACTGCAGGCATACTGCTTTTTACGCTAGGCGCAATTTTGGCTGTTTTCTCTCCCAACTGGATAGGCATCATGGTTGCTAGAGCACTGCAAGGACTAGGAGCATGTGCCACATTCGTTGCTGCATTCGCAATAGTCAGAGACAGTTTTGGCCACAAAGGTGCTGGACAGATGCTCACATACCTCAACGGAATTGTCTGCTTCATCCCTGCTTTTGCTCCTCTACTTGGCGCTTGGCTTACTGTGGAATTTGGTTGGCGCAGTAATTTTATCTTCTTGAGCGGTTTTGCTGTTTTAGGCTTATTGTTAACATTAATACTATTTAAAGAAACCAAACCAAAAAGTACCATTTACGAAGGTCACCTACTTGATTTTAGACGTTTTTTTCCCATGCTAAAAAGTACTGAATTCATGTTTAACTCAGCACTAACAATGATTGGAATGGCGGCAATGTTAGTGTTTGTCACCACCACCCCAGGCTGGATAATGAACGAGTTAAATGGCACGGTCAGTACTTTTACATTCTGGTTTACGATTAATGCCATCATTAGTATTGTCGTCAGCTTTATTGCCCCCCACTTTATAAAACGAAACAGTCGAGGTGCCCTGTTCACCGGGTTGAGTTTATTTATTATAGGCGCTTTACTGATGTTAGGCTTGCAACATATCCGGCACCCTGGTGCAATTATGATCCCAATGTATATTGCCTCCATTGGCTTTGCATTTACCCTTGGCGCGGCAGCAGGTAAAGCGCTCTCGGGCTTTCCCAAACAAGCAGGCACCGCCTCCGCATTGATAGGTGTTATGCAAATGAGTGGGGCGGGCGTATTAGCGTTTAGTTCACAGCAATTGCTACTTGATGCTCCAGTCCAGTTAGCATTGCACTTATTAATAGCAGCGCCTTTTTTACTCATCCTAACGAGCAAACTAAAAGAAAAAGTGCACCACAATAGTACATAATTCATATTATTGTCATAGTTGTATTGTTTAATTGCGTCAGACAGATATGTATATGTGGGCGTTTCAACGCAACTTCACTTGCACTCACTCAGATCAGTCCCAACCCAACCTAATTATGAGCGGGCACCATGCCCGCTTTTGTCTTTTATCTAATTAGCAGCTGCATTTTCGCCTCTAGATATTTATACTATGACGTAATAACAATAATAAGATACGCTTATGTTAAATCCTGATTTCCTTATTTCATTTCTCGTAGCAAGTTCCGTTATCGCTATCGCCCCCGGCCCATCAAATGCTTTTCTCATGGCGCAAACATTTACAAATGGGCGGGCTGCAGGAATGCAAAGTGCTTTGGGCTTTGCCATGGGTGGAGTCATACATACATTATTTGCAGTGATAGGACTATCAGCAGTTTTAAAAGCATCGCCTTTCGCGTACGCCACAGTGCAATATTTAGGTGCAGCCTATCTATGCTATTTAGGTTTTATGACAATTAAAGATTCATTTCTCAAGACAGATAACACCAGCGAGAAGCCCCATGTCAGTACTAAAAAGCCAAAGAATGTATTCTTGCAAGCAATGATGACTGAGGTGCTCAACCCCAAAGTTGCACTATTTTTTATTGCCTTCATCCCGCAGTTTGTTGACCCTACATTATCATCCACAACACTACAATTGGCTATCTTTGGGTTGCTCTACCCCATCTTGGCATTTCCTATTGACTGTGCTTACATTTATGGTGGTGACAAGATTGCGAGCTACTTTCGTCGCCACCCTAATGCACCACTATGGATTGATAGAGTATCAGGGGGCATTTTTATCGCGTTAGCCATTAATTTATTGCTGTAATCGTGACGATTTCGAATTGCATAAATAAAAAGAATAAAACAAAGGCGTATTTTAATTGCTTCATAAAAGCCTGCAAGGTGCTATCGCTTATATTGCACGAGCAATACAAACGATAACAAGAGCAAAAACTTGATTAGCGATATATTTGCTCCGCCCACTTAGTTAAGCCCGCTGTAACGCTGCCAAAGTTATCACCATTAAGCATAGGAATATTGCCCAATGCTTGTTGAAGCTTTGCTTTCAAAAGAGGTGACTGTGCACTGCCGCCAGTTAAGTAGATTACATCAGGTTGAGTATTTGCATCATCAATTGCTTGTTTTGCAAGCGTACAAATCTGCAATAAACTATCATCAATCGATTCCGCTAACTCATTAACCGATATCTTTTGACTAAGTGCACGCTCTATAAAACTTAAGTTTGCCTCAAAGTGATCCGTTTCAGACAACGCTATTTTCCCCAGCTCTCCTTGCCTAACAATTTGATGTCCCAGCTTTTGCTGTTGTACAAACATTAATCGAGCCAGCTTGTCCGGCTCCGATACATCTCGAAGCATCGCTTCTAAAGAGCGCGCATTGACGTTGCTATAGAAGTCAGTTTGCAAGTGTAAATCATTAATTTTGCATGCTTGCCAAAAAGGTTGGTTAGGCATAGGTAAGCCTGATCTAAGCGTACTTCCGAGCCCACACAATGGCATTAATGTATGATAAGACAGTGCTATATCTAAATCATTGCCGCCAATACGTTTCCCACTGTGTGACAAAAAATCCTGATCACGAACACTTTTCCCACGGTAGCTTGGTCCCATTTGGACAAATGAACAATCACTCGTTCCGCCCCCAATATCCACGACCAATACTTTTTTATCTTCAGTCAGAGAGGTTTCATAATCGATGCCAGCAGCCAAAGGTTCAAACAAGAAGTCAACCTCACAAAAGCCTGCGCGCTTTGCTGCGGTCGTCAAAATAGCCGTCGCTTGTTGGTTACTTTGCTCTCCACCGATGGCTTGAAAATTAACAGGCCGACCTATCACTGTATGCGTCAGAGCATAGCCTAACTGTTGCTCCGCACGGTGTTTAATTTGCATTATCATCGCGGTAGCAATATCTTCGAAAAATGCAATTTGCTGTGCTTTTAACCCAACCGCACCAAAGAATGATTTCGGCGACTTAACAAAATAACCCTCTTCAGGAAAATCAATATACTCAGTAATCGCTGCAGAACCAATGGCCAAGCCCGATTCTGCTTGGGTTAAACCTAGATCACGTCGAATAGCAGGCACCGACCGTAAAGTATTTGCGCGCTCTAAACAATACTGCTCAGCCTCACTAACACTGCGTTGTTGCAATTGCTTTGCAACGTAATCAATAACCAATGCATTGTGTTGTGCATATAAAGTCGATGGCAAGTACGTCCGATTTGATTCTAAGTTCACCAATTTAACATCATGATTGGCCATTATACCCATCGCACAATTTGAACTACCGTAATCAAAACCAACTATCATAACAATCTCACAACACAAAAAGGTCGCGCAGAGTAACACACTTATATGCTGATTAAAATGTCGTTTTTGGCCTTATAAAAACAGCAAATCGCGGTTTACCATACTTAGTAAAACCTTGATGACGAAAGGTCACAATAGTGCCTATTTTTGGTGGGTGTGCTCTTTCATTATCGCTCAACCCTGAGCCTATTTTAAACTCAATACCTGAATCAGTTTGGACCAACAGTGCGCCTGTTTTCCCTTTATAACGGCCCTTACCTGGCAAATGTGCAATTACTTTGGCTTCGGCATCTTGATAAGGTTTATACTTTAGTAAATTACCGCTACGGCCTTGGCTATGCTTAGCACTGCTCAAATGCAGCATCACCCCCTCCCCTCCATTGTGAATCACTTTGTTAAAAAAGCGCTCTAATTCACTCTGGGTTTCAAATCGATGCTGTATCACTGCTTTTACATGATGCTGTTTAATCTTGTCTATTAGATCACTATACGTTTGATACCGCTGACTAAATGGCTGTTCTATATTTGGTGCATCAAAAACCATGTATGTAATTTGGCGCCAATTTTCGTTATTAGGAACTCTACGACGTACCAGTGAGCTTACATAAGCAAAATTATTGTAACCAGCCCATAGCTCACCATCCAACCAACGCTCAGGAAGCCGATTAGTAAACCATCGTGGTGCGTAAATAATATTACCACCACGTGTTTTGAGCTGTTTCCCATCCCAAATCGCTCTTACACCATCATACTTTTCACTTATATGGTAAAAGCTAACCGGTAGTTCAGCTTGATAACGCTTTGCCAACTGTACTGAGGCGGGTAATTCACTGGCTGAAAAACTCGAAAAGGATAGAAATAAAACAATCCATAAGATCCTTTTAATACTCATGTTAGGCTCCTTGCACTTTATGAGAATAAAATTGAAGTGTAGTGTATTTTATATAGCAGTTAAAAGCTTAATACGCTGCCAGGCTTTGAATAAATCCTTTTCTACATAGGTTGCTTTATCGAATTTCTGCGCTTGAGAATGTTTATTTGGTACGACTATGGTACGTAACTGCGCTGCATAAGCTGAAGAAAGTCCTGTACTTGTATCCTCTATTGCGATTGCCTGTTTCGCCAATTGCTCAGTTAAGGTTAATGCATGCAGATATGGTTCAGGATGTGGTTTTGGGTAACTAATATCATCTTTGCAAACGATGGCGTTAAAATACTTTAGTAAATCATAATGTTCAAGTACGGGTAAAGCTTCCGAGCGAGTGCTGCCTGTCACCAAAGCCAATTGAAACTTGTCACTGGCCAACTTTAGTACCTCTTCAGCATAGGCCATTAATGTTGGCTTTATTTCATCAGCCGTCTCAACAAATAGACGGTTTTTTTGCGCAGCAAGAAATGTACTACTTGGCGCTAAGCAGTGCTTTTTCTTCAAAACTTCCGCACTATTTAATGTAGGGATTCCTGAAAATTCACGACAAAATTCTAACTCGCTGTAATTTATATCAAATGGTGCAAGAACCTTCATCCAGCTATGATAATGCAACGCCTCCGAATCAACCAAAGTGCCATCAAAATCAAATAATATTACTTTAATATCCATATATACTCCTTACTCCACTTGATAGTCGTCACTTTACACTATTGAGCCAACCCTGCTGGCGGTTCTGCACTTGCCGGATTTCCCGTTTCAACTTCCACCAACTCATAGCCTCGCTCTTTACGCGCAACTTTAAGTACAGGCTTATCAAATGCGGATTTTAATCGCTCTGCATCGTCTTGTAATTCAACCAATGAGCGTCCAAACGGTGCAGCTCCCGTTTCTGACCAATTACTTACTTTACCATTGACGTTATATTCAACTTCGTGAATTTGATATAACGCAGGTTCATCTTTTGTTGAATCACAAAAAATAACCCGATAATTCCAAAAACCAGCCATACTCTTTCTCTCTATATTGCGATATCCGTGACTTTATCAGCTCTGTATCACTTTTTCATTACGGATAATAAAAAACCCGCTGAAGCGCGGGCTTTTTTACTAATCATATAGTACTAAATTACATCAGTGAACTTAAAAAAAGCGCACTTTAAACTCAGCACCCACAAAACGCTCTTCATTCAACATGCCGGTATTGTTATTAAAATCAACACCACCAATCACTGTTTGCTCATCGAATAAGTTACGAACGAATACCGACGCTTCATACTCATTATCACCTTCAGCCCATGCATATCCTGCACGAACACCGGTTTCAAACAAAGCATCGCCTTTAAACTCTACCGATTCATATAAGAAAAAGTTAATTTCACTACGATACGAAACATCACCGTATACGAAGAACTCACCACCTTCTAACTCTTTTGAATAACGTAAAGTTGCATTCGTAATCCACTCAGGTGCATGTGGTAAACTATTACCATCCAGAATTGCACGAGGCTCAGGACCATTAGGACCTTGCACCATGTAAGTCAGATCTGTCACTGTACATTGATTACAAACCGCTACAGCTAGATCATTATCACTTAACTCTGTATTATTATAGCTCAAGTTAAATGTCGCATTTAGTTCATCCGTTAGCACCCATTCAGTATCAAGCTCGAAGCCATAGCCTGTGGTTTTATCGGCATTGATTAAGCGGTTAAAGTTAGCGCCACCACCAACAGCAGTAAGTTGCTGATCATCCATCTGGAAGTAGAATACTGTTGCGTTCACACGCCCTTGACCATCTAATACATCTGACTTGATACCAGCCTCAATCGAGTTAATCGTCTCAGATTCAGCAACCGTTACTTCATCACCAAATAAAATACGGCCCTGAACACTTGGCGCACGGAAACCGTTGGCAATACGCGCGAACAAATTAATGTCATCACTATATTTGTATGCTGCACTTAAATCCCAGCTTACGTGGCTATCACTTGGATTTGCACGACCTTCTTTAAAATCAGAAGCACCTGTGAATGGTACCGGTGTTTTAGTACGCTTAGCATAAAATTCTTTTTCATCGTCAGAATAACGAAGGCCTGCGGTGACCTTTAACTTATCTGTAAACGTGTAATCTACAGAACCAAACACGGCCCACGCAGACGTATCTTGGTTTTGCACTGCATAACCATTTTGTAATCCATAATTGCGGTTCGCGGCATCATATGCCCCTGTATCAAAGCTATAACTTTCAATGGTCAGTTCTTCATCAAATAAGAACACGCCAACTTGATAATTTACATCTCCTGAGAAATTACTTGATAAACGTAACTCTTGAGTAAGTTGGTCATGATCAGGAATAACATCTGCTGTTTCTGAAGAGAATGGGATAACACCTGGACCCATCACTGGTGCAAATGCATTACCGTAACCACCATCAACATCTGCTCTAGAATAAATCTCAGCACTTTCCCATGCTGTAATAGACGTTACTGTATGCTCTTTTAAGTCCCACTCAAGCTTTAAACTAAGACCTTGTGTGTCAACCTGCTGTGTCGCACGAGAAGCAGCATCATGATAAACCACATCATTATCGTAAAGTGGATTAATGTTATTCGAGCCTTTTTCAATTAAGTTGGCACGAAACGCTATCGGGCGACCATCTAAGTCACGTACGTGATAGTTAAGCAAACCAGTAAAATCGTCACCTTCATACAAGAATTGCACGCGAGCCGCTTTCTCACTGTAGCCACCTAAAGAGTTTTCTTTTTCAAAACCAGGCGCTTTAACATCGATATAATCTTCTTTATCCTGCCACAAAACCGATACGCGAGTTGAAATACGGTCTGTTAAGCCCGTACCAAATGCGCCTTCAAAATCGGTAGAGCCTTTACTGCCATAAGACAAAGCACCATAGGCATCAAATTCTTGACTTGGCTTCACTGAATCAAACTTAACAAGGCCAGCTGGTGTATTACGACCAAATAAAGTACCTTGCGGGCCCCTCAATACCTCTACACGTTCGATATCAAAAACAGGGAAACCTTTTAAAATAGGGTTTTCTTGCACAACTTCATCCACGACCAAAGACACAGGCTGTGATGCATTCAGATCGAAGTCAGTATTTCCTAAGCCACGAACATAAAAGCGTGGGAATGTACGACCAAATGAAGATTCAACCGATAAACTCGGGATCTTTGCATTCATAAAACGAATATCCATACCCGCAGAGCTGTATGCATCTAAATTATCACCTTGTAAAGCTGATACAGATACAGGCACTTCTTGTGCATTTTCAACACGCTTACGCGCAGTGATTTGTATGACTTCTAATTGATTACCTTTCGCTTGTGAAGCTTCTTCCGCTGCGATAGTAGAAAATGAAGTACCTGCTACAGCAGAGAACAACGTTGCATTAATCACAGTAGCTAACGTAGATCTTTTCATTGCTTTCATGTTGGGTTTTAACCTTTAAATATGCACTCTTATTGTTCAACGGTATCTATGGGCGCCGTATCACGGTGGCGTGGTGCATTCAATTTTTCGCGTTTTAACGATAAACGCGGACCTCAAATCCGAGAGTGCAAAGCGGTTTTATGAGGCTGAATGCGACGAGCACAATTATAGCAGCAATTTATATGTTTGCTGTAAATTACATCAATAATATTGAACTTTTTTTGCAATTATCGCCACACGAATTCAGACGTTTACAACATTTAGCAACAAAAACCCACAGAAGCAGGACATATGTCCTTACTGGAAAGCGCGCTAATATGGTTGGAAAATCATATTTTCTAGGTATTAGGAACAATTTTGGCTATGTTGAATTCGAAGGAAATTTTACTCACGAGGAAGCATTCCCTTTGTTTGATAATAAACGAGCAGGGAATATGAGCAGTTTAGCATTTAGATATAAATAACAATGCGGACACCTGTCCGCTTATGCATATTATTTTAATGGTGATTGAATTTTAAGTAAGCAGCCTTTGTGTGCTTGCTCATCATAATCTATTACAGCAACAGCCGCCGTGTTAAAAATTGGCATTTCTCCAGGGCAAAGCTGATCCACAAGGTAGCTCACAATTGGCATGTGCGCCACGATTAACCAGGTATTGTACTGCGGGTGTAAACTTATCAATGTTTCTAAATAATCGATTGCAAACGCCGCATCTCCACTTGGTATCACATCTTTGCAGGTTTCATTAAAGCCAACCTGATTTAATGTTAAGACACACTCAGCAGTTTGCAGGGCTCGTATATAAGGGCTTACTAATAGAGCATCAGGTGAATAATGTGTTTTTAACCACCAGCCCATCTCATGAGCTTGTGCTACCCCTCTTTGAGTTAATGCTCGCTGTTCATCCATGGCTTGCATTGGTACAGCTTCCCCGTGACGCATTATCAATATTGTTTTCATAACACTCCTGAGTATCGTCAATAAAAATTTGTCTACCGTCGCAGTAGCTAAATACCTCATTTGTTCGCTATATTAAAACAAACATTAGATAAACATGAAATGAATTCGCGTTCAAACACTTATGTTTGAACAGTATTAACTCTTACATCGGCGGCGCCAACTTGAAAATAAGCAGCAATGATAATCGTACCTATGAAAGCCTGACATTAAACAATGGTCTAAAAGTACTCCTTGCGAACGACGCAACAAGTGATAAGGCTGCTGCTGCACTCACAGTAAATACAGGTCACTTTGATGATCCAAGCGACCGCCAAGGCATGGCACACTTCCTTGAACACATGCTATTTCTTGGAACCGTTGAATACCCTGAGCCTGGCCACTTTTCACAATTTATTAGCCAAGCGGGTGGACAAAGTAATGCTTGGACCGGCACGGAGCACAGTAGTTATTTTTTCGATTGTCATCAACAGCATTTATACCAAGCGCTCAAATTATTCAGTGGATTCTTTATCTCTCCTTTACTAGACGCTTCTCAAACAGAAAATGAACGTAATGCCATAGATGCCGAGTTCAAAATGAAAATCAAAGATGACGGTCGAAGAATTTATCAAGTACATAAAGAAACATCGAATCCAAAGCACCCATTTACAAAGTTTTCCGTCGGCAACGAAGATACATTGGCGAACAGAGCAGTATGTATTGCAGAAGAAGTTCGCAATTTTTTTGAACGTAACTATCAAGCTCAGTGGATGACACTCGTCATAGTCGGCCCCCAACCTTTAGAAGAGCTCAAACAGTGGGCTACTAATTTATTTAGTCCTATCGTAGGGAACGGTATCAAAAAGCCGACTATATCTACACCACTATACCGAACACAAGATCTAGGCTTACTGTTACAAATAACCCCAAAAAAGCACATGCAAAAGCTCATTATTAGCTTTGCGATGCCTTGCATTGAAGGTCTCTATAAACACAAAAGTATGAGTTTTTTGGCACACCTTATTGGATATGAAGGAGAAGGCTCTTTATATTCAATTTTAAAAGCACAGGGGTGGATCAACGCACTTTCAGCTGGTGGTGGAGTCAGTGGCAGTAACTTTAAAGACTTTAATATAAGCTTTGCATTAACCGATGAAGGCATTGGCTACTATGAAGACATCGTAGAAATGACCTTTGAATATATTGCCTTGATTAAATCACAATTAAACGACTTGCCCGTTTTATATCATGATAAAAAGACACTACTTGATATTGCTTTTGACAATCAAGAACCCAGTCGACTACTGGACTGGGTGAGTAGTATCAGTGTCAACATGCATCACTATGAGCCACAAGACTACCTATATGGTGACTACATTATGACAGACTTTAATCATCATATTTTTGAACAACTTTGTCATTTCCTTGTCCCTCACAATATGCGCATGGTTTTGATCCATCCAAATATCACGGCAAAAAGCACCGCCAAATGGTATAACACTCCTTATAGTGTCGAAATGCTGTCTTCTGACTGGCTAAATGCATTAACTGACATTGACATTGCACTTCCTGAGATGATGTTGCCAAAAGTAAATCCATATTTACAGGTTGAGAATACGCTCTATGATATTCAACCTGCTAACAATATACCTGAGCTACTAAAAGACAAACCAGGCTTCTCATTCTGGTTCAAGCAAGATGTCACCTTTCGTGTTACAAAAGGTCACTTTTATATTGAGATTGATTCCCCCATTGCAGTTGCGAATGTAAAGAGTATGGCGCTTACGAGGTTATTTGCTGATTTACTCATGGATAGTATGGCTGAGCAATTCTATCCTGCTGAGTTAGCTGGCTTAAATTACCATATCAGCTCTCACCAAGGTGGTTTGACTCTACACACAGCTGGATTGTCTGGCAACCAAAGTACATTGGCATT
This sequence comes from Pseudoalteromonas sp. MMG012, assembly GCF_018100875.1. Taxonomy (NCBI): domain Bacteria; kingdom Pseudomonadati; phylum Pseudomonadota; class Gammaproteobacteria; order Alteromonadales; family Pseudoalteromonadaceae; genus Pseudoalteromonas; species Pseudoalteromonas sp. MMG012. The sequence goes on along the minus strand of NZ_JAGJEF010000004.1, from coordinate 7,344 downwards.
GGAGTTGTTAACCGCCATTTTAGAGCAACCAATTAGCGCCACTCGCTTTGCTGAATATAAAAAACAATTGATCCGTCATTGGAAAAACCATAATCACAACAAACCTGTAAGTGAGTTATTTGGTTTATTAGGTGCTCGACTTATGCCATGGAACCCTGACCCAATCGCGTTAGCCAAAGCGTTAAAAGGCACATGCTTTAACGAGTTCAGGCGCTTTCGCCAACAATTTTTCGAATCTATCTACATCAAAGCTTTTTTACATGGCAACTGGCAAAAAGAGCATGCTTTATCCCTACAAAAAAAAGTTCGAGGGCTATTCTCAAATAGTGAAATTCTTGAGGACTTGAAAAGACCATTAAGCGTACTTGAAAAACCACAAACACTAAAAATAAATAAACCTGATTCCGATCACGCCATAGTTGAATATATACAAGCTCTAAGTAGTGAAATAAGTGAGAAAGTCACATTAATGCTTATGAATCAGATCATAAACCAAGAATACTTTGACAAATTACGAACTGAGTTACAATTGGGTTATCTCGTAGGATCAGGTTATGCACCATTTAACACCCGTGCAGGGGTTGCATTTTACATCCAATCACCTAACAACGCTTCTAATGCTCTAATTCAACACCATGATGAATTTATTCAAGCGTTTACAACAAATATTGCAGACATGAATCATGAACAATGGCTAAATGCAAAAGCGGCATTACGATTACAAGTTGCAGAAAAAGATAAAAACTTAAGATTAAGAGCACAGCGGTTTTGGGTTGCGATAACCAATGACGACCACAGCTTTAGTATGCAGAAAAAGCTAATAACTGAGCTTGATAATTTAACCAAACAAGCGTTTACAGATTTTGTACTGCGCATTTTCTCTGCTGAACATCCAAAAATACGCTTAACGTGTAATTGAGCATAATGAAATAACTCGCGACAGGTGATACGATATTTTTGACTCTACAGCACGCTTCTATTAGATTAGGAGGGTAATGACTGATTATGCATCTATGATAAAGCCAATAACAAAAATATCCGTAGTCATGATGCTGTTAAGTACCGTGTATAGTAGCTCGGTTTTTGCATTAAACTTCGATGAACAAGTCTATGCCTTTAGCCCTCTTCTGGTAGGAATTTCTGCTGTCTTCCTTTTGGTTATCATTTTACAGTATTTGTACAATAAAAAATTACAGCGTGCACATACCACACTGTCACTGTCAGAGCACCGCTTAAAAAGTACTGTCGAAGGCAGTGGAGATACTCTTTGGGATTGGAATATAGCAACAGGTGAAATAATACGCATTAATGACAAATACATGATGCACAAAAGCGAAGCTGGAGAATTTATACCCAATGCTAATCGTATTCATCCCCAAGATATTATTGTGGTCGACCGACTATTAAAACAGCATTTCGCCGAGAAAACCGCTTTTTTTGAGGCCAGCTACCGAATAAAAGACAGCCTAGACCATTATCATTGGGTACTTGATAGAGGAAAAATAATAGAAAAGGATGGTAATCTAAACCCCCTTAGAATGACAGGTACAGTTCGTGATATTAGCCACTTAAAAAGTACCGAAGAACGCCTGAACCTTTTTGCAAAATGCGTTGAGTCTCTCACTGATGCAATTGCTATCTATGACCGAAATTTTAACTTGGTCGACCTTAACCCCAGCTATTTAAAACTCTTTGGCGGTGTCCGGGCTCAATATCTTGGGCGAGCATTCTCATTATCAGGGTATGACAATAGATATATCAGTGAAATCAAAACGTGCTTAAAAGATACTGAGCACTGGCAAGAAGAAATTAAACTGCGCAATCATAAAGACATTTTATTACCAATTGAAATCACAATTGATGAAATAAAAAATAGCCATAGCCAAATAACCAATTATGTTGTGGTCTTTTCTGATCTAACAGAACGAAAAAAAGCCGAATCTCAACTACATAATTTATCCAACCGAGACCGAACGACAGGACTCCCTAACCGGAATCTATTCTTTACTAATCTAAAAAAACTAGCCCAGCAAGGTACACATCATGCATTGTTGGTATTTGACTTAGATAACTTTAAAAAAATCAATGATTCCCTAGGACATCAACTAGGAGATAGCCTCTTAGCCAAATTAGCGATGCGTTTAAACAAACTCTCACGTCAACAAGATATATTTTATCGACTTGGTGGGGATGAGTTCGCTTTAGTAATGTCTGGCACCAATGATATTCATACAATCACTCGCACAGCAAAGCAATTTTTAGCGGCCATTGCTACGCCCTTTAAAATGGCCAATCACGAGCTCGTGATCACTTCCTCCGTGGGTATCGTTCTATTCCCAGAAGATGGGTCAACACCAGAGATATTACTGAAAAATGCAGACACAGCGATGTATCATGCAAAACAAAAAGGTAACCACTACTTGTTTTTCAATGACTCAATGAATGAGCAAGCAGTCAAACGATTGCAAATTGAAAACCTAATGCGTTATGGCTTGAAAGAAGATCATTTTGTGGTTTACTACCAACCAAAAATGGATATAAAAACAGGTGAATTAGTTGGAATGGAAGCTCTGGTGCGTTTTATCACACCAAAGAAAGGCATTATCAGCCCTGGCGTTTTTATACCCATAGCTGAAGAAACAGGGCAAATCATAGAAATTGGTGAAGTGGTTTTGGATAAAGCATGTAAGGATGTCAAAAACTGGATTGATCAAGATTTATTCAATGGTCGCGTTGCTGTAAATTTATCCGCAAAACAATTCAGTTTACCTGACTTAACAACTCGTATTGATGTCATCTTGCAAAAAAATCAACTTCCTTCCTATTTCCTTGAACTTGAAATAACGGAAGGCACCGTTATGGATGACCCTCAAGAAGCTATTTCGATTATGCGCTCATTGAGTGCCAGAGGTATTCACCTCGCCATTGATGATTTTGGTACTGGCTATTCCTCTTTGGCATATTTAAAGCAATTTCCGCTCAATACTCTAAAAGTAGACAAAGCGTTTGTCGATGATATGAACACTGATAGAGGCCGTAATATGGTAGATTCAATAGTCACCATTGCGCATAACTTAGACCTTCATGTCGTCGCAGAAGGCGTCGAGCAAGCAGAGCAGTTGGTGCTGTTAGAAGAACTGAACTGCCAAACCATACAAGGGTATTACTATTCCAAACCTTTATCTCCAGAAGAGTTCAGCGAATTCTTACGAGGGCAAAAACAACGGCAAAGAAAAGAACAGCCTAATTTAAAAGTTGTTAATTAGCGCTCACGGCAGCCACTGACAAATAGCACTACCTTGTGAACGCATAAAAGCTCTTCTGTAGTGCACTCGTAGTAAACACCATGCTAATGGGCCTATTATTGCCCCGATAACCACCCACCGCCTTATAGGCATTCCCATACGAGTCGTTTCAATAAACAAGGCACCCGCCCCAATGAGAGAAATGATAAAAAGCAGCATACTGACGTCCAGAGTGAAAGAATTGCGAAGTGTACCTTAGGTATTTTTTTTGTACAAAAAAACTTTAATTGTTGCAAAATATGGCATTATTTAATTTAATAGCCACTCAATTAATTGGGAACGATTACACACCTGATGCAATTTCAACCTTAACACATTGAAAATGTTAAAGTAATTGCTATTTTGTAAGGGTTTTCAATTCTAGTTGATAATAATGTTGTGGTTAGAGAAGAGGTATTTCTCCGTTTTAGCGGCTAAAAAGTGCTAAATGGCCTGTAATAAAAGCTTTGGCGCATCGAGATTAAATTTAGTAATAAGAATAGTACATAAATGATATTCGTTATCTAACCTAGCTGACAAAGGCCTAGTCTTTCATTGAAATAATTTAAATTCAATGAGCTAGATAGAAGACATTTATTTGCTTTAGTATATTTTGGTCTAAACTATCTGATAGTTTTTACTGATACTGAATTACAGTATTCTCACAATAGCTGCTAAAATTAAACCATGTAGTTTTAAATAATTAGTTACTTCAAGGACACGAGCTATGGATCAAAAGAGCGTACATAAATACTTGCAGGACAAGCCTGCAACATTTATTACCCAGCCGTTTGCGCAAGATGTCGATGTCTACAAAGTACAACATAAGATGTTTGCAACACTCTCGGAAGGGAAAGAAGGGCAGGTAAATGAAAGCGGGGAGCCTGTTTGGTGGTTAAACTTAAAATGTGATCCCGATGAAGCACTATTACTTCGAGATCAATATCCGTCAATTGTGCCGGGTTATCATATGAATAAGCGGCTTTGGAATACCATTATACTTGATGGTTCTGTTCCTGAAGCTGAAATATGTCGTATGATTGATACGTCATATGACATTGTAGTTGACAATTTACCAACAGCTCAAAAAGAAGCGTTATTAAAGATGGTTCAATCTTAAAGCAGTCTTTGATAACGTCGTGGTTTCCCTCGCAATTATTGCGAGGGCCATTTTTCATTCTTTAAAATGTATATAAATGTCGATTGGCAATTTCGATATTTCCATTATCCCTTAGGAAATTCTCCATCTGCTGCTCACACCCATTCGGCATTCTCGTCGAATCAACTTCATAATTCAGCTGAGCTGCATGAATACTCGTTTGTTCACACAAAGCCAGTAACTTTGGATCTCTGACATGCCTATTTAATTTAGCAAGTTTAAGCACATCGTGACAATGACTGAATCGTGCTACGCCTTTAAATTTAAAGTGCTCCGTTATATATTCCTTGGAAATTTTTAATAAACCATCCATTACGTCATAGTAAAACTGATTTGCATCTTGCTTTGATGTGACCAAATATAGTTGACATGCATTAAATTCAGGTAATTCATCATCACTCCCAGACAAAGATAGCACTATCAATACTTTTGCAGCATCCACTACCATATAACTTTCAAGACTGAAAGACTGCCCCAAAAAGTGAAGTGTTTTTAAAATTTCTTTGACTTTAGTCTCGGTTAAAGAAGATACGGTGTCGCGCAGCAAGTAAGCTGCTTGCGTAATTAAAGGCATATCTTGGTGATTATTCAAAGGCGTAGTCGTTGCGCCGTCACACTGTAAAGTTAAACGCTCTCTGATCTCATGCTCTCTCGCAACATATAAAGCCAAGAATGCGGTTTGTAATAGCTCAGATGTCGGAAGGTTCACTTCTACTGGCCAACTGCGCCCGAATAGTAACTTTTTACTCTTTTTTTGATAATTATCGCTGCTGAGCATTGCTACTTGTATTTGTAGATGCCCATTATTTTCACTCGCGACTAAACGATAACTTGGATCAAAAGTTATCTCAGACAATAATGTCTGCACACTGTCTAGTGTATGATGATACTTTAAGAAGTGCTGGGGCGTTACCTCTATCTCACTTGTTAATTGAACGGTTGGCGCATGATTTATAGCGCACTCATAATCCTGATATATCTGCATCTTTGAATTGGCAATCTCCATACTCTCCTACTCACTATTCTTAACTAGCGACAAAAATACGCTTATGCAAAGGCAAATAGATCATTTTAAACAACCTATTTATTTTATAAGTGTCTTGAGTATTAACCGTAAAAATGACTTTTTTATTTCAAATCATAATTATTTTTAAAAGAAGCGATGGAAAAACGAACGTTGTTCTTTATGTTTGACACAACAATCACATAGAGTCGATGCAGTTCTGCGTATTACTGCTATCAAGTATTGCCGTGTATAAAAAAGTCAAAGATGGGCCCTCAAAGCCCATGTTCAATTGCCTATTAGAAAAGATCTGCATTAAGCCACAAATGCATTGCAATACTTGCGATATAACCAAGTGCAATAACTGGAGCCCATTTTAAATGCCCAAAAAAGGTATAGTAGCCTCGAGCCTGTCCCATTAATGCCACTCCTGCTGCTGAGCCTATTGACAGTAAACTTCCGCCAACACCTGCGGTTAATGTAATGAGCAGCCATTGCCCATGCGACATCTCAGGCTGCATCGACAATACAGCAAACATAACAGGAATATTATCAATAACAGATGATATAACCCCTAAAAATACATTCGCTGATGTCGCAGACCACCCTCCATAGAGTAATTCTGACATAAGGCTTAAATACCCTAAGAACCCTAAGCCTCCAACACACATCACAATGCCATAAAAGAATAACAACGTGTCCCATTCAGCTCTAGATACTTTGCTGAACACATCAAACGGTACTACACTGCCTAATTTTGCTAATCGTTCTTTGTCTCCGCTTTGCTCTGCAAGCGCTCTTTTACGAGCTAAAGAACCAGGCAAAGTCACCCTTAAAAAATAGCCAAAAAATTGTAAGTACCCTAGCCCCATCATCATGCCTAATACAGGCGGTAAATGTATAAAGGTATGACATGCAACCGCGGTTGCAACTGTTAGTAAAAACAACGTTAAGATCCGCAATGCCCCTCGTTTTAACTCAACTTCTTCGTAGACGGCACTTGGCTGCTTATCTTCAACATAAAAACTCATAATTGCGGCGGGTACCAAATAGTTAACAAGAGATGGGAAAAACAATACTAAAAACTCATTGAAATGAACTAAACCAGCTTGCCAAACCATCAATGTTGTAATATCTCCAAACGGGCTGAATGCGCCACCAGCGTTTGCCGCTATCACTATATTTATACAGCTTAAATTAATAAACCGCTTGTCCCCTTCCGCCACCTTCATGATCACGGCACACATCAATAGCGCTGTTGTTAAGTTGTCTGCGATAGGAGAAATAAAAAATGCTAAAAACCCTGAAATCCAAAACAAATTTTTATAGCTAAAGCCTTTTCTAATCATCCACGCCCTGAGAGAATCAAAAACCTTACGTTCTTCCAGTGCATTGATATAAGTCATCGCAACGAGTAAAAAGAGCATCAACTCTGCAAATTCTAATAAATTATGGCGAAAAGCTTCTTCAGTTATATGGGGGGAGCCATGGTTAACATAAAACCCACCGATTAAAATCCAGATGAGGCCAGCAGCAACTAATACGGGCTTCGACTTACGTAAGTGTAATTTTTCTTCAAGCATGACTAACGTGTACGCAGCAATGAAGATACCTATACATAGCATCCCTACATTTGATGTAGTTAAATCAAGTTTCTCTGCACCAGCCCACGCGGTATTAGACACCCCAAACATGGTAGCCAGAATCATCCCAAGCTTTAATCCCCAAATCCTCATTTATATACCTATTAAATTTTATATTGAAAAAATGTTAAATTTTAAAGCTCAGAAGATAGCATAAATTTTAATCGTGCCAATTGTACACAAGTCTAAATTTACTGGTTTATTATAGAATTCATGAGGAATGCTGCGTTTAATGGTAGGGGTTTGTCAGAGCCC
>NZ_JAGJEF010000039.1:0-42844 GCF_018100875.1 Pseudoalteromonas sp. MMG012 | reverse complement strand
AAAAGCGCCTTGATATTGAAAAAAATATCATCATTGGATTGTACGTAAGTTTGTTTGCAAAACATTTTCTACTCCAAAACCCTTATCCAAACCTGTGGTTACATAAAAAGCGCTTTAGATAAAGCGCTTTTTCGAAGGTGTATTGTTGCACTACATTTCTTTTTGTTGATGTCGCTTCATTTTTTTGCGCTGAATATTTGAGAGCTTTTCTCGTTGCTGAGCATCTAACAGTTGCCAAATTTGCTGTTTACTTTTCAACTTTGCTAATAGGACTTGCGCTTTCACAGTCTGCATTTTTGCAATCGTCTCTTTAGCTTGTTGCTCATCAAAATTATCAGCTTCCACTATTGCTTTAAATGCACCTTTATTATCGGCTCGGGCTGCCTTTGCCTGCTTAACGAGGCTGCGCTTTTCGGTTAATATTTCACTGATTCTATTTTGCTGCTCGTCCGTAAGAGCCAACTTCATTGCTGCATGTTTTGTAAGTAAAAAATGTTTTCCACTGTGATGAGCTGAACCGGCATATGTCAGTGATGCGAACAACACTCCGGAACACAATACAATTGATGTTAAGCCACTTTTAATATTCATATTTATTACCTTTCCACTGTAAAATTAGACAACACCTTGAGTGTACGCTGCCTAATGAAAAGCAACGCAAAGCAATGTAAAGGCTGTGTAAAGATCTGCAATTTAATATTCATAGAGGTAAACTAAATAAAACGCCCTTAATTGTGAACCGCATGAGTAAATTATTATTAATCGAAGATGATCGAGCGCTCAGTGATTTATTGAGCGAGTATTTAACATCTCAAGGCTGTGACGTTGAACAAGCATTTGATGGTTTATCTGGACTAAGACAAGCGACCAGTAATAGCTATGATGTTATCTTGCTAGATGTGATGCTTCCACACTTAGATGGATTTGAAGTACTCAAGAAAATTCGTCTTAGCCACCTAACGCCTATTATAATGCTCACAGCAAAAGGCGACGATTTTGACCGTATTTTCGGTTTAGAGTTAGGTGCTGATGATTATCTTCCCAAGCCATTTAATCATCGGGAATTACTAGCCCGCATCCATGCAATCAGCCGCCGAATCGAATTTGTAAAACAAACTGAACAACATGATCAATTACTATCCTCCTCCCATGTCACACTCAATATCGCAGCCCGTAAAGCCGCGGTAAATAATCATCTACTGATCTTAACTGGTACTGAGTTTTCGATCTTACAAAAGTTAATGTCTAACATTGGCGATGTAGTCAATAAAGATGCCTTAAGTCAGCATGTACTGGGCAGAAGATTAGCCCCATTTGATCGTTCTATTGATATGCATGTAAGTAATTTAAGAAAGAAAATAGCCAAGTATAGTGATATTCAATGTATTCAAACAATCCGAGGAAGTGGCTATGTTTTCTTGGCTGAATAAATATCGCCCTCTTAATTGTACTCTAAGTAAGCCTGGCTCTTTAGTTTACCAAGCTTTTTTTGGATTTTGGTTAACGATATTAGGCATATTTTTAATGCTGCTATTACTCAGTCAATTACACCCAGAGCAATTAGAGTCAAAAAAATTACGGGGTAAAATGTTAGGCTCATTGATACATATTCAGCACAATTTAGAGCGGTTCGTTAATATTAAACACAAACCCATCGCAAAAGCACTTAAGCACCCGCGCCTCAGTGAACATAAATGGTTATATTTATCGCATAAGAAAATAGAAGAGAGTGTGAGTTCTCGACCAAACAAGCAACAACTGGATTTGTCCTTGCTTTTTTTTGAATCTCCAACAGAGCCCCTCTTCATTGTCACCGACAAATACTATGCTTACGGGCCGCTTCCTGTCACTTTAAACAGTGAAGAATATCAGTTATTTCAAATTAAAGCTTTGAAAGCACCCGCTTTTCTTACGCGAATAAAAATGTTGCCATTTTGGTTAAAAGGGCTAGCTATACTATTACCTTCTATCGTGCTGAGTATTTTATTTAGTCGTCGATTAGTGGCTCCTTTGACGGAACTTGGTAAAGCTGCGAAAAAGCTCGCGCAAGGAAAATTATCGGCTAGAGTCACCGTTCCAGCCAAACGCCATGATGAAATTGCTTCGCTAATGCACGACTTCAACTTTATGGCTGAACGCTTATCAAGCAGTGTTCATGCCCATAAACAATTGCTTGCCGATGTGTCTCATGAATTGCGCTCGCCATTAACGCGCCTTACCCTGGCAAATGCCATGGCACAAGACACTCAAGGAACCACAAAAAATGGCTACCTAATACGTATTGAGAAAGAAGCAAAGTGTTTAGACCAAATGCTTTCTGACGTCCTAACACTCTCTCGCTTAGAACAGAATCAACAAACATTACAATTGGAGGAAGTCAGTTTAGATGCATTGATGAGTAACCTCCTCAATGATGCACACTTTGAAGCAGAACAAAAAGACCGTATATTTAACAGTCAACCAATCCCCTCTGTTACTCTGATTTGTGACGGGTCTCTATTAAATAGTGCGATTGAAAATGTCATTCGAAATGCAATTAAATACGCACAAAATCATATCTCGGTGTCTTTTTCGCAAACAGCTGACTCTCTCAGCATTTTTGTTCATGATGATGGCTTTGGCGTCACGGATGAGGCGTTAATCCGTTTATGCCAACCATTTTATCGAGTGTCAGATTCTCGAAATCGAAGTTCAGGGGGAATTGGTTTAGGGCTTGCAATCACTAAACGGGCAGTTTGCGCTCATAATGGTAAACTTATACTTAAACATAACACGCCTACAGGGCTCGCTGCAGAGATACGATTACCACTATGAACTTTTATAGCCACAGTACTGAACTTGCTAAACATCAAGTTGCTATTGAGCAACACTGGCAAAACTGCCAGCAAGGCTACTTTTCAACTCCACAGGGAACGTTATTCTACGCCTACCATATACCAAGAGCCGCAAAGTATAGTCTGGTTTTGGTAAATGGTCGTATTGAGTCAGTTTGGAAGTACCAAGAGCTCCTGTGGGAGCTGGCAAAAAATAATATTGCGGTGTTTAGCTATGATCATATTGGTCAAGGTTTATCAACCCGCACACTGGCAAACTCTCATATTGGGCATGTGCGTCGCTTCAACGATTATTCTGAGGACCTCCATTATTTTATAAAAAATATTGTTGAACCTAATGCCGTAGGAGAAACCTTCATTTTGGCCCATTCAATGGGCGCTGCTATTAGTTACGAGTACTTATGCCACTACGAGAATAGTATTTCAGGCGCTTTTTTCAGCGCTCCTATGTTTGATATCCAGACACACGAAGTACCCTATGCACTCGCAAAGTTTATCGCTCATGTGGGCTGTATATTCGGGTTTTCCAAACATTATGCATTTGGTCAAAAAGGCTATGCTCCCCCTGAGTTTTGGGAAAACAAATTAACCCAATGCGCAACCCGTTATCAACGGTTCAGAACTTTATATCATAATGAGCCAGAGCTACGCTTAGGTGGCGTCAGTTTTAACTGGTTAGCACAAGTATTCAAATATGTTGCAAAAGCTAACGCTTTATCAACCACGACACCAATACACATTGCCAGTGCAAACAATGACATGATAGTAAACAACCAAGCGCAGTTCAGTATGGCTACTCGACATGACAATGTAACCCTGAGCCAATATGTCGAGGCGCGTCATGAGCTGCTATGTGAAACAGATGATATTAGACATGCAGTCCTGACGGATATGTATGAATTTTATGACGCGTTGGCATTTACAGCTAAAGACACCGGGTCTTGATGAATAAGTACATCAACGTCTCCCTCAAATGCCGCTTCAATACTTTGAACCACTTCATCTGCAACATGGTGAGCCCTTATCAAAGGTAAATTATCATCTAATTCTAAATGCAGCTGTATAAATTTCACTTTGCCACTTTGTCGAGTCCGCAATTCATGAATCCCAAATACATCCTCATGACTGGATGCCAACAAAACGATTTCACTCTTTTCATCATCTGGCAATTCTTTATCCATCAAATGGTCTGCACTTTCTTTAGCGATATCCCAACAATTATAGAGTAAGTAACCAGCCACCCCTATAGCAAAAAGCGGGTCTGCATATATGACACCATAGTAGGATAAAAGAATAGCTATCAGGACTGCAACATTCAGTAATATATCGCCTTTATAATGCAAAGCATCCGCTTTAACCGCAATTGATTGAGTCCGTTTCAATACTTGATGCTGTACAAATACCACAAGTAATGTACACACTATCGCAAATAGACTCACCCAAACACCGAGTAGCGAATGGCCTAATTCAACTGGGTTAAAGATACGCTCAATACCATGAAAAACCAATAAGCAAGCTGAGCCAGCAATAAATGCAGCTTGTCCAAGTCCTGCCAAAGCTTCAGCTTTACCATGCCCAAAGCGATGGTCATCATCCGCTGGTCTTAGCGCATAACTCAACACTAAGAAACTCATCATGGATGCGCTAATGTCCAACATAGAATCTGTCAATGAGCCCAACATCGCGGCGCTGCCAGATGACAGCCAAGCCCAACACTTAGTAGCAATCATTAGGCTCACCATAATCATGGTAAATATACTAGAAAATCTGACTAAAACATCATAACTGTGCTTCACAACACCCTCCACCGTTACTAACTTGGCGATACTACTGTACATAACCTAGCACATGCAAATTAACGGCACATGACATCATTTTTAAAATAGTTATCGCACTGGTAACTTTTCGATATACTAACGTTATTACATTATTCGAGGTTACTATGTTAGATATTGTACTATATCAACCAGAGATCCCGCCTAATACAGGCAATATCATTCGTTTATGTGCGAATACGGGCTACGCACTACATTTAATAGAACCGTTAGGGTTCGATTGGGACGATAAACGCGTGAAGCGTGCGGGATTAGATTATCATGAGTTTAGCAATGTGCAACGTCACGCCTCATTTGCTGAATATATGGAAAAACAACAGCCAACACGTGTATTCGCTTGCACCACCAAGGGCACTAAATACCATCATCAGCCAGATTATCAAGCCGGTGACTGCCTGTTATTCGGCCCTGAAACCCGAGGCTTACCTGATGATATTATTTTTTCATTACCAGAAGAGCAACGCTTGCGAATTCCAATGCGCCCAGATAGCCGCAGCATGAATTTATCCAATGCCGTCGCAGTGTTTGTTTATGAGTCTTGGCGACAATTAGACTTCGTTAACGCGAAGTAGTAGCACCATCTGATACAATAAGTGGGCATGTACAAAAAGCGGAGAAGTTACTCCGCTTTCTGTTCTCTGCTAAGCAATGCCATCGCAGCTTCTTTAACATCTTTTTGTTGATAAAGGACTTGATAAATTTGTTCAGTGATCGGCATTTCGATGCCTGAGCGTTTTGCTAAAAGGTAAACCTCTTTGGTATTTCTATATCCTTCAACAACCTGCCCTATACTATCCATAGCCTCTTGCACAGCAAGACCTTTGCCTAATGCAAGTCCAAAACGGCGATTTCTTGATTGGTTATCTGTACATGTGAGAATTAAATCCCCAAGCCCAGCCATCCCCATAAAAGTCTCTGAACGAGCACCCAATGCACACCCTAACCGACATAACTCAGCCAAGCCTCGAGTTATCAAAGCCGTTCGTGCATTTGCGCCAAAACCAAACCCATCAGACATACCAGCACCAATCGCAATCACATTTTTAACAGCACCTCCCAATTGGATCCCAATAAAATCATCGTTGTTATACACTCTAAATGAGCGCCCACAATGAAGTAATTTTGCCAGCTCTGCTGCAAATTCATTATGCGTAGCAGAAACGGAAATTGCTGTAACTAACCCTGCGGCCATTTCTTTAGCGAACGTGGGCCCTGACAGTACTGCCAGTGGAATAGTATTCCCGAGTTTTTGTGTCGCCACATCTTGTAGCAATCGACCCGTTTCTGGCTCTAGCCCTTTAGTTGCCCAAGCAACTCTGGCATTGGGTAATAAATCATTTCGAACTTGCTCTAAGGTTTGTCCGAATGCATGGCTTGGTACAACCACTAAAACGAGTTCACTGGCTTGTACGGCTTTCTGTAAGTTTGCTTCTAAAGTCAGAGAATCAGGGAAGGTAATGTCCGGTAAGTAACGTTGGTTCTTGCGCTCAGCTGCTAGCGTCTCAACGTCTTGCTTGTTTCTACCCCATAACGTCACTTTATGACCATTTCGGGCAAAACAAATAGCAAGGGCGGTGCCATAAGACCCCGCCCCTAAAACAGTTACAGCTGTATGTGCTGATGTCATCAATTATGCGTCAGCAGTTTGCTCTGCTTGCGCAGCTCGTTGTTGCATGTACTGCGAAAACAATGCATCAAAGTTAACTGGTGCTAGGTTTAACTGTGGGAATGTACCACGGTTAACAAGGCCTGCTACTGCTTCACGCGCATATGGGAACAAAATGTTCGGGCAATAAGCACCTAGCATATGCGCCATTTGTAGCTCTTCCAATTCAGCAATAGAGAAGATCCCTGCTTGTTGAATTTCACATAAAAATGCCGTTTCTTCACCTATTGTTGCAGTCACAGTCAATGCAAGAACAACTTCATATACATTCTCGTCAAGTTTATTTGAACGCGTGTCCATGTCTAGTTTAACTTCAGGTGTCCACTCTTTTTGGAAGATAGCTGGAGAGTTAGGCGTTTCAAACGAGACATCTTTAGTAAAGATACGTTGAATGTTAAATTGTGCGCCTTCTTGTTGCTCTGCCGCTGCGTTTTGGTTTTGTTCAGTCATGAGTGTTCCTAAATTAAATTTTTAGTTTGTATAATTATGCTGTTAGCAAGGTATCGAGTTTACCTTGGGCTTCTGTGGCCATAAGGTCGTCACAACCGCCAATATGCTTATCATTGATAAAAATTTGCGGTACAGTATATGCTCCGTTCGCTTTATCAATCATTTCATCACGTAGCTCAGGTTGAACACCAATATCATACTCTGTATATGTGACACCTTTTGCATCAAACAATGCTTTGGCACGATGACAAAATGGGCAGTAATCTTTACTGTATATAACAACCTGGCTCATTGAATTCTCTCTTTATTTTCCTGATGTAGTCGGTAAGCCTGCATTTTGCCAAGCTCCCATACCACCATTTAATACGTAAACCTGCTCAAATCCAGCTTTATGCATGGTATTTGCGATGCCAGAAGCAGTCATACCTGTGGTACATACCAATATAATGGGTTTGCTTTTTAGTTTTTCAAGGCCAACAAATTCACTTTGTTTTGCTTTTTCAGCGCTTAAATGTTTGGCGCCAGCTATTTGTCCTGCATTAAACTCTTTAATCGCTCTGATATCAACAACCTGACCTTCTTCTCGGTTAACCAACAACGTCAATTGCTGAGGGTTAATTTGTCTAATGGCAGAAAACTTACTTTTTATAAAGCTGCTCACTATCATTGCGACTATCGCCAACCAAATAATACTCAATACAGCATGATTGCCAACAAATTCAATATATTGTTCCATGAACCTTCCAACTTTAATCTCGCAGCAAAACGCAGCGATTATGTATGATTTTTAATAACCCCGAAGTATACATTTTGCGATCACTTGGGTATAGCCATTTATTAGTCCACCATTAAACAAATCATCAAGCCTCCTTATGCTTCACCGCTTGATTTATCATTTGAACCACTCCAACGTGAGCATAAATCATCGTTCACGGGCTGAACATTGATACAAAACAAGGTATGCTAGAGCTAGACATCGTGCCATATTTCAGGAGCTCAAATGACTGCACAGAAAAAACCACTTGTTTTAATGATTTTAGATGGTTGGGGTTACAGGGAAGAAACAGAAAGTAATGCAATTTTAGCCGCTAATACCCCAGTATTAGATGAGTTATGGCAAACCCAACCTCGTACACTCATTTCAGGTTCTGGTTTAGATGTAGGTTTACCTGATGGGCAAATGGGCAACTCCGAGGTTGGCCATGTAAATTTAGGTGCTGGGCGCGTCGTTTATCAAGACTTTACCCGTATAACTAAAGCCATTGATGATGGTGAATTCGCACATAACCCAATACTTGTCTCCAATATTGATAAGGCTGTTGCAGCCAATAAAGCAGTTCACCTAATGGGCCTTCTGAGCCCTGGCGGTGTTCATAGTCATGAAGACCATATTGTTGCCGCCATCGAATTGGCTGCCGCACGAGGCGCAAAGCAAGTTTATTTTCATGCATTTCTAGATGGCCGAGATACGCCACCCCGTAGTGCCGAAGCATCTATCAAGCGCGTTGAAACTACCTTCGAAGCATTACAATGTGGTCGATTAGCCTCAGTGGTAGGCCGCTACTATGCGATGGATAGAGATAACCGTTGGGAACGTGTTGAAACGGCGTTTGATTTAATGGTTTGTGCACAAGCATCTAATCACTATAGCTCAGGCATTGAAGCATTGAATGCAGCCTATGAACGTGATGAAAATGATGAATTTGTCACGGCTTCAATTATCCAGCCGCAAGATGCCCCCACTGCCACAATTAACGATGGCGATACCGTTATATTTATGAATTTTAGAGCCGATAGAGCGCGTCAAATGACCCGTGCTTTTGTTGATAAAGAATTCACTGGTTTTTCTAAAAAGCGCTCTCCAAATTTAAGCGCCTTTGTTATGATGACTGAGTACGCCGCAGATATCGATGCGCCAGTTGCATTTGCACCTGAAGCACTCCATAACGTACTCGGAGAATGGCTCGCCAAACATAATAAAACTCAACTTAGAATTTCTGAGACGGAAAAATATGCACACGTTACCTTCTTTTTCAGTGGCGGACGTGAAGACCTTTTCGACGGCGAAAAACGAGCTCTTATTCCTTCTCCTCAAGTCGCAACGTATGATTTGCAGCCTGAAATGAACTCTGAACTACTGACCGATACCTTAGTTGAAGCCATTCATAGCGGTGAGCATGATGTGATCATCTGTAATTACCCAAATGGTGATATGGTTGGACATTCAGGGGTATTTGACGCCGCAGTAAAAGCCTGTGAAGCTGTCGATATATGTATCGGTCGAGTCGTCTCTGCACTCAAAGAAGTCGGCGGTGAAGCGCTCATTACAGCAGATCATGGTAACGCAGAGCAAATGGCTAACCCAGCAACAGGTCAAGCTCATACAGCCCACACCAGTGAACCTGTACCTTTTATTTACGTTGGTCGTGATGCGCAACCTCATGCAGGCAAAGCGCTCAGCGACGTTGCACCGACCATATTGCACTTAATTGGTATGGAACAGCCAGCTGAAATGACCGGTACTCCAATTATGACGATAAAATAAGTATGCACTCCTCCTTTCTCAGGTGTGTTTTGTTTTTATGTTTACTGGCCGCAACGTATGTTACGGCCAATGAATCTCGTACAAAACAAGACTTAACCGAAGTACAAAAAGAGCTTAAAAAAAACCAAAAAAACTATCAACAACAAAGAAAAGCAATTTCAGTTTTACAACAAAAATTGCAAGCACAAGAACTCGATATTGCCAAAAATGCGAAAGCTTTATCGTTAACTCAGCTTGGTATCAATGAAAATCAACAACAGCAATATGCACTTTTAAACGAATCTAAGCGTCTTAATAATAAAAAGCGAAAATTACAAAACTTACTGGCTGCACAGCTAAAAAGCGCTTACATGACGGGCACTCACGATTACTCCAAGATGCTATTAAATCAAGAGCTTAGCGCCACATTTGAGCGTACTTTAAGTTATTATGATTATTTTAATAAAGCACGTATAACACAATTAGATACTTTGAAAAGCGTCGTTGCACAACTGGCTGAAAATCAAAATCGTCTCGCTCGCAAAAAAAATCAACTAGCACATTTGTTCACTCAACAAACTGAACGCAAAAGTGCGCTCGCAAAAATGCAGCTTCAACGAAAAAAGAACTTAACGACACTAGATGCAACCTTAAATGAAACGCAAGAAGCCATTTCTTATTTAAAAGAAAATGAACAAACTTTACTAAGCGCATTAGAAAATTTAGCTAAAGTAACAGTCCCAGAAGAGGTGGTTCTCAATGGTCTTGCCCAATACAAGGGAACACTCACACTCCCTAGTAAGGGCCGAATTAAACACCGCTTTGGCCAACGAAAACATGCCGGTATGAGCTGGAAAGGGATCGTCATTCAATCTCCAAATGGACAAGCAATTAAAAGTATCAATCAAGGCCAAGTTGTTTTTGCTGATTGGTTAAATGGATTTGGCTGGGTCATTGTCATTGATCATGGTAGAGGTTTTATGAGCTTATACGGCCATGCGCAAACACTGCTAAAAGATGTTGGTGACCTAGTAACGAGCCAAGAACCAATTGCTTTAGTTGGACAAAGCGGCGGACAATCAAGTTCTGGTCTATACTTTGAAATACGGCATAAGGGAAGCGCTGTCGACCCAGTAAAATGGTGCAGAGCAAGTTAATTGATTAACTGTGCTGCCCAAGACATTGGAGCAGCACATGAAAAAATCACATCAAATAGCAGCGAGCACACACTGCATACTTAATCACTGGCAGATGGTTATAACGACGCTGCTATTTTGCATTGCACTACAGCTACATACGGTCAATGCAGCCACGCAATTTGACAATGAACAAATTAATGAAATTGTCTACCATATCCACACTTATTACGTGGAAGATATTCCGCTTAGCCATATTCAAGCAAACAACATAAACTCACTATTTAAAGATTTAGACCCTTACTCAAAATACCTTTCAGAACATGAGCTTGAAGCTATTTTCAGTGCTGCCAATGGTCGCTACACAGGTATTGGGATTGAGGTTGAGCGAGTTGATGAGCGCATTGTCATCGTCAATACTTTACCCGGCTCGCCTGCTGCGCAAGCAGGTATCGAAGGCGGAGATAAACTGGTTGCAATTGGACAAACAGATGTGACGAAAAAAGACATAGCCCATGTATCTAAACTGCTTCGGGCCGCCAAGCTCGCAACCATCAACATCACCGTAGAGCGTGCAAAAACCAACCTGACACTTGCTCTTCGTAGACAGGAAATAAACTTAGAAAGTGTCAGCAGCCAACTGTTAAAAAGCGGAAATGGCTATATTGAATTAAATAGTTTTAATAACCATAGCTATCATGATGTATCACGACACATCAATAAACTTATTAGCAGAAATGGCGCGCCACTAACAGGGCTTATTATTGACTTACGAGATAACCCAGGCGGCACACTCAGCAGTGCGGTGGCAATTTCTGATTTGTTTTTACAGGCCGGCACCATTGTTACAACAAAAGGCCGGTTCTTTGACGCAAACCAGCGTTTCAGTGCAGAGCACGGCGATATCTTAAATGGTGCCCCGATTGTTGTGTTAATCAATGAACAATCAGCTTCTGCAGCAGAAATACTTGCGGGCGCATTACAAGATAACGGTAGAGCATTAATTATTGGCAAACAATCCTATGGCAAAGGATCTGTGCAATCTTTAATTCCTTTAGGCAATGGTACCACCGCATTAAAACTCACAACCGCCCGTTACTTTACTCCGTCAGGGCAATCTATTGAAGGTGTTGGCATTAAACCTGATATCATTATCACGCCACAAAGCCTTTCGAATTTAAGCAAAGACGTTATAATGAATGGTGAACAAACGAACAAAATTACCGTGTTAGCAAAGCTGGACTCGCACATCATGACAGCTAAAAGGTTGCTACAAAAATAACGATTAAAACATATAACAATAATTATAGTAGGCACCGTGTTAAAGATATTTGTTTGGGGGGTTATTTGCTTTTGCTTAGCGCTCGCACCTAGTTATGCAAAACAAATTGCCATCGTTATTGATGACGTTGGCAATCATGAACGTGATCTTGAGCTTCTGAACCTCCCGGGTCAGTTGTCTTTTTCGATCTTACCTCATACACCATACTCGCAACTATTTGCTCGCTTAGCGAGTAAAGAAAATAAAGAACTCCTATTGCACGTGCCAATGCAATCCATCGAAAATAAGGTACTCGGTCCTGGCGCCCTAACGCTAAAGATGAACAAATGGCAGTTACAAACAACACTTGGCCATGCTCTTGCAACACTTCCTCAAGTAAGAGGCGTAAATAATCATATGGGATCAGCGCTTACGCAATATATTACCCCTATGAACTGGACGATGGAGGTACTCAAAAAACGAGGTTTATTTTTTTTAGATAGTCGTACAACAGAACAAACACAAGCCCAGCATGCAGCTAATTTATACGGTGTGAGAAACATTGGACGCCATGTCTTTTTAGACAATATCCCCACAGAAGATGCGTTACAATCACAGTTAACACAGCTCAAACTCCTTGCACAAAGTCAAGATTCAGCAATTGCGATTGCTCATCCATACCCAACCACTATTTCATTTTTGAACAAAGCTTTACCTGAGTTAATTGCGCAGGGTTTTGAACTTGTGCCGGTATCCCAGCTTGTCCAACATAAATATATTCAGTTAGCACAACAACAAAATACGCACTTACCAAACAATCGACGAGGGATTAAATAAAACATTTATACCGATTAATTGATATCGCTCAGGTATTCCCCACTTTACTCTTCAAATTTCACCAGCTTCAGTTATAACTAATATACCAAGTTTAATTATAGGTATCCGAATGCTACAAACCGTTTCTGACTTGATGACACATAAGCCCTATAGCGTCAATCAAGATCAATCTTTACGTGATGCTCACGATTTAATGCGCACCAAAAACGTTCGACATATTCCTGTTACTAATGAACAAGGCTTTCTCTGTGGTATGTTAACCCAAAAAGTTATGATTGCTGAGGTAATGCGGATCATTGCCACCTATGGGCCGACTGCACTTGAAAGAAAAGAAAAACATACATTAGTAAGTGATATTATGGCTACTGACTTTGTTTGTATTGGACCTGAAGAAAACTTGAGTAAAGTAGCACTATTTTTTGTTGATAATCGCCATGGGTGTATGCCTGTAACTAATGTTCAAAAAGAGCTAGTAGGGATATTAACTTCGTCAGACTTTGTTCGCTTGGCGGCTGCTTTGCTCTCATAAAACACGGCGAGTAAATAAAAAGCATGCTTGGCATACTCTTTATTTACTCACTAAAATACAATTTATGCTTTTTCTTGTAACGTTCTTGCTATCGTGCGCATACCCAATGTCGTTGCTCCAGCAGCCCATTGCCCACCAGCACTATTTTGAAATGCAGCTGCTAAATCAATATGTACCCAACCTTGACCTTCATTTGGTACAAACCGAGCCAAAAACCCTGCTGCATTTGACGCACCACCAAAACCACCTCCTTTTTGTGCTCTGCTATTAGCAGTATCAGCATACGGTGAAGGACAGTTATTCTTGTGCCACGGCTCTAAAGGCAATGGCCATGCGGCTTCAAATTCATCACTGGCAAATTGTTGAACATCATTAACTAACGCTTTATCTAACCCAAATAAGGCGTTATATTCTTGCCCTACCGCTACCAAAGCTGCACCCGTCAATGTTGCTGCATCAATGATAAGCTCTGCTCCCGTTTCACCCGCGGCCATCAAGCCATCAGCCAATACTAAGCGCCCTTCAGCATCAGTGTTAACAATCTCGACCGTTGTGCCATTTTTATAGGTCAAAATATCGCCAAGTTTATATGCGTGACCTGAAATTAAGTTTTCAGCACAACATAAAAACAACTTAATACGCTTTTTCATACCACGCTGGATTGCCAAAGCAAGACCGGCCGTAACCGTTGCAGCACCACCCATATCGCATTTCATACCCAGCATACCTTCGCTAGACTTGATTGAGTAACCGCCAGAATCAAATGTGATCCCTTTACCAACCAATGCAGCACTCACTGGCGCATCTTTATTGCCTGTCGGATTGTAGTCTAACTCCAACAATACAGGAGGACGTTCACTACCTCGACCAACCTCATGGATGCCTATCCATTGTTGCTCCAATAGTGCTTTACCTTTAATGATCTGATAACTCACATGCTCTGGCGCTAAAGATTGAATAAACTCTGCTGCATTTCCAGCCAAGCTCTCTGGATACACATCTTCAGCGGTGCCGTTAATCATGCTGCGAGCCCACGTTGCAGACTTCTGCAACGCAATCAATTCATTCAAATCTGACTGTGCATTTTCAATGAATGTAACGCCACTTAACTGTTTAGGACTAACATAACCTTGATAAAACGCCCATTGAGATTCCGTACACCACACATCACCCATAAGCGTCACATTTTTTACGCCTTGCTGCGCAATACTTCGTGCGGCCTTTTGAACATTTTTCAATGTTTCAGTTTCTTGTAAGTGAATGGTTGCACCATCTTCAGTGAATGACAGGCTTGTGCCTTGCCCCCAATGAGGAGCAGCAGCTTGCTCACTTAATCGAACAATAAATTTATCAGACATTTTATCCTAACCTTAGCGCTTATATTATGTTGAGCAGTGTACACTAGCCCTTTATATCACCCAACTGACTTGCGATTAATATATGAAATTTTCTAGTACATTAAGTCAAGCCCAATTAATTAAGCGCTATAAGCGATTTCTCGTTGATTTAATTGATACTGATGGTGTTGAATTCACGGTTCATTGCGCTAATACAGGTAAAATGACTGGGTGTGCTGACCCCGGTTTTCGAGCCTATTACTCAACGAGTGACAATACAAAACGAAAATACCCCCACTCTCTTGAAATAACTAGCAACCATCTTAAACAAATGATTTGTGTAAACACTAATCATGCAAATAAAGTGGCTCTTGAAGCCATTAAATACCAAAAAATACCTGAACTTAGCGATTATCAACACACGCATAGCGAAGTTAAATATGGTAACGAAAATAGCCGTATCGATATCCTATTAAGCGATGATAATAAACAAGATTGTTATGTCGAGGTCAAGTCGGTAACTCTTTTAGAGCAACAACAAGGATATTTTCCAGATACCCAAACACTTCGCGGGCAAAAACATATCCGAGAGTTAATGACTATGAAGCAACAAGGAGATCGAGCCGTACTTTTATTTATTGTTATGCACAGTGGTATCAACTCAGTAAAACCAGCAGCACATATCGATCCCGAATATGCTAAACTGCTTGTTAAAGCAAAAGAAATTGGTGTTGAAATTTATGCTTATAACACCATAATCAGCCTTGATGAGATAAAAATAAAACAACGTGTACCGGTATTAATGGCTTGAGTTTTAAAAACCAGCCCCCATATCGCTGCTCATTAGAATTTAACCTCTATGACTGATTCTTACCCACTCAATTGTTAACTTTTGAGACAAAGTATTTGCTAAGGGTGTGAGATTCTGCTATTTATAGCCGCCGGCGTTAGCTGGGGTGTTGTGTTAAGGATTTAGGAGAATGCTATGCCAGACCAAAAGAAACTAGGGTTGTTGGCTCAAGCCGGTTTACAACCATATCAGGAAAAACCAGGCGAAGAATACATGAATGACGTACAACGTACGCATTTTAAAGCAATATTAGATGCATGGCGTAAAGATCTACGTAATGAAGTTGATCGTACAAAAACGCATATGCAAGATGAAGCAGCAAACTTTCCAGATCCTGTAGACCGTGCAGCGCAAGAGGAAGAGTTTTCTTTAGAGTTACGCACACGTGACCGTGAGCGTAAGCTGATTAAGAAAATTGAGAAAACACTGCAACTAATTGAAGATGATGACTTTGGCTTCTGTGAGTCTTGTGGTATTGAAATTGGGATTCGTCGTTTAGAAGCCCGCCCTACAGCTGACTTATGTGTCGACTGTAAAACACTGGCCGAGATTAAAGAAAAACAAAACGGCAGAGGTTAAACTCTGCCATTTATGCTAACCCCAGCATTACCCATCCAAGGGAGCTATCGTGGCCGGTTTGCTCCTTCGCCATCAGGATCACTGCATTTTGGTTCACTTGTAGCTGCACTCGCAAGTTATTTAGCAGCTAAAGTACACGATGGTCAGTGGTTAGTCCGTATGGAAGATATAGATACCCCAAGAATGCTTAAAGGCGCTGATAGTGATATTTTACGCACGCTCGATGCTTTTGGCTTACATTGGGATGGAGAAGTCGTTTACCAAAGCCGTCGGCATGACTACTACAACGATGCGTTAAACACACTCCAACAACAAAATTTAATTTACGCCTGCACATGCACACGCAAAGAAATTAAATTACAAGGCGGTTTATATACAGGGCATTGTCGTCACGCTAATCACCCTCCGACAAACAATGCACTGAGAATTAAACAACATCACCCCATATTACAATACAACGACATGGTACAGGGTAAAGTCTATACGTCTGAGCAAATAGCTCACGAAGACTATATCGTTAAACGCCGTGATGGCCTTTATGCATATCAACTCGTTGTTGTACTCGACGATATAGATCAAGGTATTTCTCATATTGTTCGTGGTGCCGATTTACTTGAACCCACCGCTCGACAGTTAGGTTTATTTCAACAACTGGACCACACTCCACCTGAATTTGCCCATATTCCCGTGATTGTAACTAAACCAGGATTTAAATTGTCAAAACAAAATCACGCGCCTGCAATTAATGAAAGTAATCCAATTCCAACTTTGTGCTCAGCCCTTAAATACTTGGGCGTCGAGACACCTAAAGACATCATGCATACCAATATTGATAATATTCTACATTGGTCACAAGCACACTTCAGCTTAAGCGCGATTCCTGCTGTTTCTGAACGTCAATTTATAGAATACGCCTGATCTACGATTATTTATCACCTGTAACTTAATTTTTTCACGTTGCTGGTATATCATAGCGAGCCTTGCAAAATTGCCTACACTGTAAGCGGTTTCAAGCAACCACCTTAGGCGCCGTATTAATTGCTGATAAATACAGTGATTAACCACTAATAAGTGAGCCTAGTATTAAGTCGAGCATGCATCGGTATGAGTTTTTAGGAGACAGGTTATTATTTCTAAGCTATTAAAATTTTGCAGACAGCTAGTCAATGGTGAGAAAAGCTCATCAGATCTTGTCACCTGTACTGACCCTCAAGTGGTTCCCCGCAGTGAGCACAGTATTTCTCGCAAACAATTTAGCCCAAATGCAATCAAAGTACTTTATCGCCTAAAAGATGGCGGTTACGATGCCTATTTAGTAGGTGGTTGCATTCGTGATATTTTGTTAGGTGTTGAGCCCAAAGACTTTGATGTAGTCACCAATGCAACTCCAGAACAAATAAAAAAGTTATTTCGCAATTGCCGCCTAATTGGTCGCCGGTTTCGCTTAGCCCATATCGTTTTTGGACGTGAAATTATTGAAGTTGCTACCATGCGCGGCCACCACGAAGCCAGTGCCAGTAAAAATCAAACCAGTCAGTCGAGTGAGCATGGCCAATTACTGCGTGATAATGTGTATGGCACGATAGAAGAAGATGCTGAGCGCCGAGACTTTTCTATTAATGCGCTTTATTATTCTATCAAGGATTTTACTATTCATGACTTTGCCAATGGTATGAATGCCATTGCCAATCGAAAAATAGAGCTGATCGGTGACCCTGAAACACGTTATCGTGAAGATCCCGTGCGCATGCTAAGAGCGGTGCGATTTGCCACCAAGTTAGATATGGAAATAGCACAACCAACGAAAGCTCCTATTTCTGAACTAGCTGATTTGCTATCGCATATTCCTGCAGCTCGTTTATTTGAAGAAACATTGAAATTATTTTTAAATGGAAAGGCCGAAGCTAATTATCATATGCTACGTGAGTTTGGTCTATTCAAACAGCTGTTCCCCGCTTTAGACGATATTATCGAAAATAGTGAAACAGGCTTTGAAACGCGCTTTATTGCTCAAATGTTTGCTAACACTGACAAACGTATTAATGCAGAGAAAAAAGTTACGCCAGCGTTTGTTTACGCCGCTTTATTGTGGTTTCCACTATTAAAACGCAGTGAACAGCTACAACAAGAAAACATGCCTATTTTTGATGCCTACGCACAAGCTATGAATCATGTCTTGAGTGAAAACGCACAAAGTGTAGCAGTACCTAAGCGATTTACACTCGGTGCAAGAGATATTTGGCATATTCAATTACGCTTAGATAAACGTGGTGGGCAACGCGCATACCGGATCAGTCAACAGCCTCGTTTCAAAGCTGCTTACGATTTCTTGTTACTTCGAGTTGAAAGTGGAGAGCAAGAACAAGCTGAATTAGCTGAGTGGTGGACAAACTATTTACAACAAGATATAAACGGTCAGAAAGAAATGGTACGTTCATTAGGCCCTAGTGAGTCAAACAAACCTCGACGTCGCTTTCGCCGAAAGCCTAAAAAGAAGCCTAGTGAGTCATGAGAACTGTCTATATAGGGTTAGGCGCTAACCTAGATAACCCTAGCGCACAGCTTCACAGTGCAATAGCAACTCTTAAAAAAGTAACGACCTGCGAGCTGCTGGCTGTCTCTAAATTTTATGCTTCAAAGCCAATGGGGCCTCAAGATCAACCTGATTACGTGAATGCAGTGGCTAAATTGACAACGTCGCTGGCCCCTGAGCCATTTTTAGATGTTTTACAGTCAATCGAGTTAGAACAAGGCAGGCAGCGTAAAAATGAACGTTGGGGTGCGCGCACTTTAGATTTAGATATTTTGTTATTTGGCAATGAGGTGATTGATTCTCAAAGATTAGTCATCCCACATTATGGGTTATGTGAGAGAGAGTTTGTGGTCTACCCCTTACTCGAGATCGAACCATACCTCGTTTTACCTGATGGTCGAAAACTACAGGACGTCAGTGAACACGTTGCATTAAATAACTTAATAGCACTTAATTAATGAAATGATTACTGTATATCAAGGGGAATGGACATGGCTAAAGTAACAGTGTCAACGTTGGCGAAGATGAAACATGCGCAGAACAAAATTACGGCGTTAACCGCCTATGATGCAAGCTTCGCAAAATTATTTTATGACAATGGCGTGGACATTGTGTTGGTTGGCGACTCACTTGGTATGGTATTACAAGGCGCTGATGATACGTTAGCAGTGACCTCCGATGAAATTGCTTACCATACCCGTTGTGTGCGCGCTGGAAGTAAAGAACTATTTGTGGTCGCAGACATGCCATTTATGAGCTATGCAAATCCACAACAAAGCTGTGATAATGCTGCTAAATTAATGCGTGCTGGTGCCAATATGGTGAAGTTAGAGGGTGGCGAATGGTTATATGAAACTATTCAAACTCTCACCCAACAAGGCATTCCTGTATGCGGCCATTTAGGCCTTACACCACAATCAGTCCATGTGTTTGGAGGTTTTAAAATACAAGGTCGAGAACAAGCACAGGCTGATAAAATGGTTGCTGACGCACAAGCCTTAGAACAAGCTGGTGCACAGCTACTCGTCATTGAGTGTATTCCTTCAGCACTTGCCAAACGTATTTCTGAAGCCGTTAATATTCCAGTCATTGGCATTGGGGCAGGTAAAGATACCGATGGACAAATATTAGTAATGCATGATCTTGTTGGGATTTCTGCGGGTTATATTCCTAAGTTTTCCAAAAACTATTTAGCTGAAACGGGCAACATGCCAGAAGCAGTTAAACAATACTGCGCCGACGTTAAATCGGGCACCTTTCCAACTAGCGAACATGAGTTTAGTTAATGCAATCAACCTCAGAAATTAAATCATTACGTAGCCAAATTAAAGCGTGGCGACAGCAAGGGCTGAGCATTGCGTTTGTACCAACAATGGGGAATTTGCATTTAGGACACTTTTCACTTGTTGAAAAAGCCAAAACACTCGCAGATAAAGTTGTTGTCAGTATATTTGTCAATCCTATGCAGTTTGGTGAAAATGAAGATTTAGATAATTACCCTCGCACCCTAGACGAAGATAAAAAAGGGCTAGCAGAGCTTGGCACTGATATTGTTTTTACACCTTCTGTTGCATCTATATACCCTAATGGCTTAAGTGCTCAGAGCTATGTCGATGTGCCTGGTATATCACTGGGTTATTGCGGTGGTAAAAGGCCTGGCCATTTTAAAGGCGTTGCAACCATCGTGACGAAATTATTTAACATGGTACAACCCGATTTCGCATGTTTCGGTGAAAAAGATTATCAGCAACTGCAAGTCATCAAAACCATGGTACGCGACCTTTCGATGCCAATTGAAGTTGTCGGTGTTGCAACACAGCGAGAGTTCTCAGGTTTGGCAATGAGTTCTCGTAATGGCTATTTAAGCGAGACTGAGAAGGAAACAGCGAAAGCGCTTTATCAATCCCTACTAGAGATCTCGACTCAACTTAAAGCGGGTAACCACAACTTTGCTCAATTAGAAGCCGATGCAAAAGTGTCACTAGAACAAAAAGGTTTAAAAGCTGATTACTTTGCTATCGCAAATAAAGATACACTAAATCCTGCTACACTTGGAGATGATCACTTGGTGATCTTAGCGGCTGCCTTTTTAGGATCAGTACGCTTAATAGATAACTTACAAGTCTCTATCTAGAAGGAAGTAAGATGAAAACTGTACTGTCACTCTGTGCAATATTACTATTAAGTGCATGCCAAAGTAACAATTCAGCAGAATTGAATCAATGTGCTCAACAAAATTATCAATGTGAAACAAGCTGTGTGAACAGTAATACACCAGAAACAATGTCACATCAAATATGTAATAATGAATGTATTGAAACTTTTAATCAGTGCAAAGTTCAAGCCCAGCAACTGACGAAGAGTAAAACTCGGCAGTACCAATAAGTTAATTTTACAAAAAAACCGCTCAAATGAGCGGTTTTTTATCTGTTATTCCTACAGTAAACCAAGTTTTTTCAGTTCAACGGTCGCCATTTTGCTTGAAAGTGGTACATAACCATCTTTCTCAACAATTTTTTGTCCATCTTTTGATAAAACCATTTTTAGAAATTCAGCTTCAATAGGTGACAATGCTTTATTCGGGTGCTTATTTACATAAACATATAAAAATCGAGATAATGGGTACTTCCCTTTAGCAACATTTTCTAATGTAGCATCAACAAAGTTATTACCTTTTTTAGCTAATGGTACAGTACGTACACCTGACGTTTTATAACCAATACCCGAGTAACCAATAGCATTCACAGATGATGAAATTGACTGTACAACAGATGCCGAACCAGGCTGTTCATTCACGTTATTACGGAAGTCGCCTTTACACAGAGCTTTTTTCTTAAAGTAACCGTATGTACCTGATACCGAATTACGTCCATAAAGTTGAACATCTTTGGCAGCCCAATCTCCAGCTAAACCTACGTCACTCCAACGCTTAACTTCGTCTGTAGCACCACACTTACGTGTTGATGAAAAAATAGCGTCAACTTGATCAATGCGTAAGCCTTCAATCGGATTATCTTTATGTACAAAAACGGCAAGTGCATCAATAGCTACACGGACTTCTGTTGGCTTATATCCATAACGTTTCTCAAAGGCTTCAATTTCTTTTGACTTCATTTTTCGGCTCATTGGGCCAAAGTTAGAAGTTGCCTCTGTTAATGCTGGAGGCGCTGTTGAAGAGCCAGCTGCCTGAATTTGAATATTCACATTAGGGTAAATACGTTTGTACTCTTCAGCCCAGAAGGTCATCATATTGGCAAGGGTATCAGAACCAACTGAAGAAAAATTACCTGAAATACCACTCGTTTTATTATACTCAACTAGGTTTTTATCTAACGCTGACGCCTGTGTTGCGACAAGTGTTGTTACAGCTACGCCCATAGCGGCGACTAAACTTTTGAATTTCATTTGGGTTGCTCCAATTGTTCTTCCCATTAAATAACGCGATTCATTCTGCCGCGACTTAATGACAATAAAATTACTCTAAAGTGACAGTTTCATGACTTTCACCATCTGTCATAATTTTTACTTTATCTTGCGTGAAGGAAAAAGAAAAACATGATCCTTCTCCCAACGTGCTTTGGATCTCTAAACTAGAATCATGCCTTGTTAGCACATGTTTAGTGATTGCTAACCCCAACCCAGAGCCACCCGTCTTACGGCTACGTGCTTTATCAACACGATAAAAACGCTCCGTCAATCTATGAATATGCTCAGGGGCAATACCATCACCATTATCTTTCACTGAAAAACAAGCTGATTTATCATTGTACTGCCAAGAGACAACGACTTTGCCATGTGGTTTTGTATAATGAATCGCATTAAACACCAGATTAGAGAACGCACTGCGTAATTCATCAGCAGACCCTAAAATATCTAAAAGTGGATCTACATCAAATACAACTTCGTGCTGCTTGTCTTGGTTAACAGATAATGCTTCAGTTTGAATTAAGGCAAGCATAGCAGGTACATTAACGGGCCTGTCTTTCTCATGTCGCCTTGCACCTTCAATACGTGATAATGATAATAATTGATTTACTAGGCTATCCATGCGTTTGCATTGTTCAATCATGGTTGTATGCGCTTTCTCCCACATCATAGGCGGTGGCATATTATCAGCATCCATCATTTCTAAATAACCCGTAACAACCGTCAATGGTGTTCTCAGTTCATGTGAAACATTTGCCACAAAATCTTTACGCATTTGCTCTAGTTGCTTTAAACGCGTGATATCCCGGACAACCATCATCAACTGTTCAGCATATGGCATAACACGAAATTCGAGTACCTGATCATTTGCATGGCTTGAGTCTAGCTCTAACGGCTCATCAAAGTGATGCAGTTGCATGTATTTAACAAACTTAGGATCCCTGATCAAGTTATCTAATCGCTGACCGTGATCTGTCGGCCACTGCAACCCTAGCACTTTTAAAGCAAGTTGATTACACCACACAATACTGAGATCTTGTTGCAATACTACAACCGCATCGGGCACCGCCTCTGCACCTTCGCGGAAGCGACGTATCAATTCTGCTAACTCATTGCGCTTTTTGCGGTTTCGATGTTGTAAATGATATATTCCTTCAAATATTTGTTCCCATGCTCCTTCACCTTCAGGAGGGTTAAAACTTCGTTGGTTAAGCAACCAATCACTTAATCTATATAGCTGATGATAATGCCAAAGCAGTAAAGACAACGCACCTATAAACAATAAAATAAAAGGTGCACCAATCAAAATACCGATCAAAGTTAGTGGTAAAAAATACAAAAACAGGCGCTTAAACAACGCCTGCTTATTAATCACTCGGTACATATACGATGGACCCTAAATATAATTCATAATGCCGCTACAGCTTACTTGAAAACCGATAGCCGGCACCGCGCACAGTTTGTACTAATCTATCATGACCTAAAGGTGCTATCGCTTTACGTAGACGACGGATATGTACATCAACAGTACGATCTTCAACATAGACATTAGTACCCCAGACATGATCAAGTAATTGTTCTCGGCTATATACTCGCTCTGGGTGTGTCATAAAGAAGTGTAATAAACGAAACTCTGTCGGTCCCATATCTAACTCATTGCCAGCCGACGTTACACGGTGTGATATAGGATCAAGGCGCAGACCATGAACTTCGATGGCCTCCTCTAAAGAAGTCGGCGATACTCTACGGATCACTGCTTTGATCCTCGCCATCAATTCTTTTGGAGAAAAAGGTTTCGTGACGTAATCATCGGCGCCAACCTCTAAGCCTTTTACTTTGTCTTCTTCTTCACCACGCGCAGTTAGCATAATAATTGGTATCTGACGCGTATATTCACTTTGCTTAAACTTTTTCGCGATTTGAATCCCACTGCCACCTGGTAACATCCAATCCAACAGCACCATATCTGGGTATGGTTCGACCATCGCCGTAATTGCTGAATCGTAATCTTCTGCTTCAATCGCTTGAAACCCATTTTGTTCCAGCACAAATACCAGCATCTCCCTGATAGGTGCTTCATCATCAACTACAAGTACTTTACGTGACATTCCCAATATTCTCTTTCATTACCGAAGATGTTTTCATTATTATGACTAAGTGTGACAGTTTTATGAAAGTGTAACGTGGATCTACAAAACCTGCTAAAAAATCGCTTAACTATTTGCGCTAAGCGATTTTTTTAACAAGGTATTATGACTATATCATGTCATTTTTTAGGAAGTTTTTTTAAAAATCATAACGTAATGTTAACGCCATATGGTCTTGATCTGCTGAGTTATCAAGATCAAATTTGGAATACCATAAATACATACGCGCTTGTTTAGATAGCTTTTTCTCAACACCTAACGACGTCGAGTTTCCAGAATCTTTCAATTTACCTTCAGCACCATCGGTGTCTTGATATTGAGCTAATAATTTATAACTATTCGGGAGTTTATACGCGGCACTGACAACAAAGCTATCAACAGAATCATCACTATCCACTTTTTCACTTTGCTGGTATAAGCCACCTAATGTCACATCGCCTAGCTTTCCTTGCAATACAACCCGTGTAATATCGCGTCCTGCAACTTTTGAATCCCTAGCAACACTGGCGTAAACAGGTGTTTTTTTCAATTTACTATCACCGTACACGCCCGCAATAGATACCCCTGTTTCTCCATCTTGTTTACTGTTATCTTCCGCAATATAGCTAACCACAAACTTCATATGGTTAAGTGATGGAGAGGTATATTGAATCGTATCCCCCAGGCGGTTATCCCCTGCAAATAGCGCCTTATTATCAGAGGTAAAATCGTTCATTAAATCAACTTTTCCTTGCGATTTTTTCACTGGAGTGTCATTTCGTCCAACAAGTACTTCCCCGTAGCTACCTTTTAACCCAACATATTGCGATCGGGCGGTGATATTATCACCATCTTTACCATCTTTATCGTTATCTACTGGATTAACTTCGAATTCATATTTAAAGAAAACATCAACACCCTCATTTATCTTCGCTTTACCCTTAAGGCCCATCCTCGACGCATAGCTTTTAATCGATGTTTCATCTTCATCGCCCGTATCGCTAAACTGTAAACCGGCGTGAACTCGACCATAGACTTTAACTTCATTCGCTAGCGTAACATCAGATATTACAAGCAAGCAGAGTGTAAAAAGAGAGAGTAATAATTTGGTTTTCATATTAGCGCAGCCTCATAATTGTAAGAGGAAAACACCGAGTCCATACGATGCTCATATAATTATTGTCTAAGTTAAAAATTAGCTGTAATTCTAAATAGATCAAGTCAGTGATTAGGAACAGATCAAATTTATATCAACCCAACTTATCAGGATCAAAATCTTACTAACATGATCCTGTTTGGGATCAGTTTTTTACTAGCTTTACGCCACTTTAGTTAGATCAAACAGTATAAACATAATGACTAACGCGGCGTAAACCAAGTGAAATAGGCACTAAACCGTGATCAATTAGTACAATCTTGATCTACATTGGATATCGTTAGTACAATCGTGATCCCAACATGATCTTAACATCAACTTGCTCTAATTGGGGCCCTGAGAATAAGTTATTATTGTTTTTTATCAATATGTTATGATTTTGCCTGTGAGTAAAGAAAGTTAATAAAATAATGATCCAAAAAAAAGCCCCATATTCGGAGCTTTAATTTATTCAGGTGTGTTAGTTATTATTTGATCTGTTGATCAAGTTCACCCGATAAGTACTTCAAGTGCATATCGTCTAATGAAATTGGTTTGATCTTAGCTGCATTTCCTGCTGTACCAAATGCTTCATAACGGTCAACACAAATTGCGGTCATTGCTTTCGTTGCTTCAGCTAAGTATTTACGTGGATCAAAGTTAGCAGGATTCTCTGCTAAATGACGGCGAATTGCCCCCGTTGAAGCTAAACGTAAATCGGTATCAATATTCACTTTACGCACACCGTGCTTAATCCCTTCGATGATCTGCTCTACTGGCACACCATACGTTTCAGGAATTTGGCCACCATGCTCATTGATCACGGCTAACCAATCTTGGGGAACTGAAGAAGAACCATGCATTACAAGGTGTGTATTAGGGATCCGTGAATGGATATCTTTGATTCTGTTAATCGCTAAAATGTCCCCTGTCGGCGGACGTGTAAACTTATAAGCGCCATGAGATGTACCACAAGCAATTGCAAGCGCATCTACCCCTGTTTTACTTACAAAATCAGCTGCTTCCTCAGGATCTGTTAGTAATTGATCTAAGCTTAACTTGCCAACTGCACCAATACCATCTTCTTCACCAGCTTCACCGGTCTCCAATGAACCAAGCACGCCTAGCTCACCTTCCACCGAAACACCACATGCGTGTGCCATATCAACTGTGCGACGCGTAACATCTACATTATACTCGTAACTTGAAGGCGTTTTACCATCCTCAAGCAAAGAGCCATCCATCATCACAGATGAAAAACCAAGTTGAATTGAGCGCTGACAAATTCCAGGTGATGTCCCATGATCCTGATGCATTACTACTGGAATGTGAGGCCACTCTTCAACGGCCGCAAGGATCATATGACGAATAAATGGTGCACCAGCATAAGCGCGTGCACCAGCTGAACCTTGAACAATAACAGGACTATTTGTCTTGTCTGCTGCTTCCATAATGGCGCGCATTTGCTCTTGGTTGTTTACGTTGAAGGCAGGAACGCCATAACCATACTCTGCTGCATGATCAAGTAATTGACGCATACTGATTAAAGCCATATTGCTTTCTCCAATAGTCGATGACAGTCACTATCATCTAGTTTGAACGGGATAATTTGTGTGTGATTTACATCACATTGTCTGTTTCAGACAATATTTAAGTACCAAATATCAAATGTGAGAGCGACATTTAGTAAATAATTAGGCCAGCAATCGCTGGCCAAAATTCATATTAAGCGTTTGCTCTTTTCTCAAGCATAGCTACTGCTGGTAATTTTTTCCCTTCTAAAAACTCTAAAAAGGCACCACCACCAGTTGAGATATAAGAGATATTATCTGCTACACCATATTTATCAATGGCTGCCAGCGTGTCTCCACCACCGGCTATTGAAAATGCATTAGACTTTGCGATGGCATTTGCAATTGCCTCTGTGCCATTTCCAAATTGATCAAATTCAAATACGCCAACAGGGCCATTCCAAACCACTGTACCCGCTTTTTCTATAATTTTTGCTAACGTGTTCGCTGTATCTGGACCAATATCGAATATCATGTCTTCCTCAGTCACATCAGCAACATCTTTTATTGTTGCAACTGCTGACTCAGAAAATTCGCTGCCAACGACAACATCAGTTGGTACTGGGATCTCACCATTGTTCAACTTTGCAGCTGCAGTAAGCTTATTAGCCTCAGCAATTAAATCAGCTTCATACAAGGATTTACCCACCGGGTTTCCAGCAGCTGCGATAAACGTATTTGCAATTCCACCACCAGCGACCAGCTGGTCAACGACCGTAGAAAGCGAATCTAGCACAGTTAATTTTGTAGAGACTTTAGAGCCACCTACAATGGCAACTAAAGGACGCGCTGGGTTATCAAGTGCTTTTCCTAACGCTTCTAGTTCATTGGCTAAAAGCGGGCCTGCACACGCTGTTTCGGCAAATAAGCCTACGCCATGTGTTGATGCTTGAGCACGATGTGCTGTACCAAACGCATCCATAACATACACATCACACAATGCTGCTAATTGCTTGGCAAGCGTTTCATCGTCTTTTTTCTCGCCAACATTAAAACGAACATTTTCAAACACAACAACTTCGTTTTCACTTACTTCGACGCCGTTTAAATAATCTTTCTCTAAACGCACTGGTTGCTCAAGTGCATCGTTTAGATAATCAACAACTGGTTGTAATGAATATTGCTCATCATACTCACCTTCAGTTGGACGCCCTAAGTGAGACATAACCATTACTTTAGCGCCTTGCTGTAACGCTAATTTTATAGTGGGTAAAGATGCGCGGATCCGTGCATCAGAGGTCACTTTACCTCCTTTTACAGGCACATTTAAATCTTCACGAATTAAAACGCGCTTGCCGCTTAAATCTAAATCCGTCATTTTAATGACTGACATTAACATCTCCTTACTAAACGATACTTATGAATATGAACTCTTTATTTGGCAACCATCATGGCTACAGCAGTGTCGAGCATACGGTTAGCAAACCCCCACTCGTTATCACACCACACTAATAATTTTACGAGTCGTTTATGACTAACACGTGTTTGTGTGCCATCAATAATACAAGAATGCGGATCATGATTAAAATCTACTGAGACCAATGGTTCCTCGGTGTAGCTTAAAATTCCATCAAGGCGGCCACTGGATGCGGTTTCTAGCACTTGATTAATGGAAGATAACTCCACATCTTGGTTTAACGTCACACTTAAATCCATTGCGGTTACATTTATCGTCGGAACACGCACCGCAATTGCTTCAAAACGTCCATGAAATTTAGGAAGTATACGCTCAATACCCCGCGCGAGTTTTGTATCAACGGGAATAATTGATTGGCTCGCAGCTCGTGTCCGTCGTAAATCGCTATGATAGGCATCAATCACTTGTTGGTCATGCATTGATGCATGAATCGTTGTTATTGCGCCTGACTCGATACTAAAAGCATCATCTAACACTTTTATCACGGGTACAATACAATTGGTTGTGCATGAGCCATTCGAAACAATATTGTCTGTTTCTAATAACTCATCATCATTAATGCCATAAACAATGGTCGCATCAACATCGGCATCTGCTGGTTGAGAAAAAAGTACTTTCTTTGCACCCGCTTTTAAATGAACGTTTGCATCTTGTCGTGAATGAAATACACCAGTGCATTCCAATACCACGTCAACATCTAATGCTTGCCAAGGCAAATTTCCAGGGTCTGGCTCTGAAAACAACTGAATATGATCTCCAGCAACGTTCAAATATGGGGCCTCATATTCCACCTCAAAGGCAAAGCGACCATGCGACGTGTCGTATTTAAGTAGGTGCGCAACCCCTTTGGGATCCGCCAGCTCATTTATCGCAACGATTTGGATCTCGTGTTGACGAGCAGATTCATACAGGGCGCGTACAATATTACGTCCTATACGACCAAAACCATTTATAGCCAGTTTGATTGCCATTGAATTGAAAATCCAGCCTTTAGCATAGATGATAGGGATGTTCCCTTTTGAGATGGCGCTATTGTAATCGACCAAGGAAAAATGTCTAAGGGAAATGGCAATATTTTTAAATAATTATACTCAGTTTTTCTCGGCGACCCATGCTGATAGCCGAATATTGGGCTAACAGTAGTTCTGCAGTTGCCAATGCATCACATAATGCATCGTGTTGTTTATATTCGGGCAGGCCATAACGGGCACGACATGCAGATAATGTCAAACTATCCTGAGTTAATGGTCTTCCTTGTGCTAACAAACGCCGCTTTTCTATCTTCATCGTATCAATAATTGCTTTGGGCGTAATTCGATATTGATACATTGATGCGACTCGTTGAATGAACCCCCAATCAAGTACAGCATTATGACACACTAATACGTGACCATTAATTGCTGTCGCCAAAGAAGCTATAAGTCCTCTTAAACTGCTCCCTTCCAGCAAATCGTCATCATCAATACCATGGTAAATCGTACTCTGTGACAAATCTTGCACTTCTTTGTTCAACATATAACCTGCAGTGCATAAATCAATTTTAGAGGCACGCATATTTAACCATGCAGCTGAAACAATTTCATGCTCACTAGGGACTAACCCCGTTAATTCTAAATCAATAATTACGTATTTTTGCTGATCAAAATAACTCTGCTTTAACTTATACTCTCTCAAGTACCTCAGCAACCAGGGATACAGCTCCATCACAAGCTCGCCCTAGTAAATTTGAATGCACTCGCTTGCTGTGCATGTCGCACTAAGTGAAAAGCTTCTTTTAACTGATGCTTCTCCAATGACGTTAAAGTCTTTGGATCAATGCAATTACTCGGCAGCCCTTCCCTTTTTATCTGGGTTTTTAAGCGAAGTTGTGTCAGGTAACGCCAACAGTCTTTCAGGTCATACACATCGTTACTACTCAATACGTCAAATTTTAATAAAGCATCCAATCGCTCCAACGTGTTTGCTTTATAAATACCAACATTTAACGCATAAAGGCGGACAAGATCATTAATGATCACAATGCCACGTCGCTTTAGATCGAGATGCTTATGTTGAGTGTTCCCTTTTTCTAGTTTAAATTGGTGAAATAACCCAATAGGGACTGAATTCGTATTAATGTCTGTAGCCATAGC
Source organism: Pseudoalteromonas sp. MMG012 (assembly GCF_018100875.1). NCBI lineage: Bacteria > Pseudomonadati > Pseudomonadota > Gammaproteobacteria > Alteromonadales > Pseudoalteromonadaceae > Pseudoalteromonas > Pseudoalteromonas sp. MMG012. The sequence continues at coordinate 12,666 of NZ_JAGJEF010000039.1, read as the reverse complement.
TGAAAAAAACAGCTCATCTCGACGGATCATATCTAATGCAGCGCATAAATCTTGATAAAGCGATTTTGATCCATCAATCAAGCGTAGATCAAAATAGATTTTACAATTAAGCATCGCTTTAGGAGTCGGCTCCTTAATCCAAGTAACAAACCGGCTTTGCCATTGCGTAACAGTGCCTCTACAGGCTTCATTGCTGGCCATTACATTGCCGGGACAACGTTTGATCCCGCACTCAACTAACTGCTCGCATACCGTTGCCCCCAAATGTGCAAAGTACACTCGCTGTTTCGCTGTGATGTTTGCATCCAACAAGATACCATTGTCTTGATCTGAGTGCAGTGTTTGCTCCTCTCTAGCTTGTGAGCCAAAGCAAATCCAGCTAAACGTGCAAGGCGCTTGGCCGTGTTCTAATTGATATAAATGCACTAATCGAGCGGTTAATGCATCGGTTAATCCGCTCAACAATTTTCCAATAACCGAAATATCTTCAATATTATTTGAAAACTGCTTTAGTAATTCCGGAATGTCACTTGAATAACGCTTCACTTCCGCCACACTGCTTGCTTTGTAAATTTTCCCAATAAGTTGTACTGGATCACTTTTTTGTTGACGCAATAGATCTGTACTGGTGATAACACCTAACGGCTTATACGCTTCATCTAGTACTGGGAGGTGATGAATATTATGTTTAAGCATTAAATGTAATGCTGAAAATGCTCGGTTATTCTCGAAAATAGATTTTGGGTTTTTAGTCATGACCGATTGGATTGACGTGCTCGGCGCAATGTCTGAAGCTAAAACACGATTACGTAAATCTCGATCCGTTACGATCCCAAGTAACGTATTTTCATCAGTAATAACTAACGAAGATACCCCATAGTGACGCATTTTCATGGCTGCTTCTGTGATACTCACTTGAGCACTAGCGGTAATAATATTCGATGACATGAGTTCACTGATTTTACGCTCAGACCAGCTTTGGTCACGTGTTTTATATTGAGAACTAAGCAACCGGTTGGCATGAGCTCTCACAAAATGTTGTTCAAATCCCCTATACTCTCTGCGTAAATAATCAAAACTTTGCTGATCTAATACATAAAGTAAACCCGCAGTAACAACCTGTAAATGGCTTTGTATTTTATCGCCAGTTAATAATGAAGGAAAACCAAAGTAATCACCTTCAGTTAAGCGTGTAATGGTATCACCGTGTATAGAGACCAAATCAAACACACCAGAACGGACTAAATATAAATTGACCTCCCCAGTCTGTAGCCATTGCATTTGATTTTCTCGGGTTAAATATACCACTTGTAAATGACGAGCAAAATAGGATGTTGCACCATGAGGTAAATGACTAAACGGCATTTGTTTATGACTAAATTCCACAACATCCTGCACTTGTGCCGCCATATTTCATTCCTTTATAAACAATTTTCAGGAAAATACTTATGCGTATATACGCTTCACTTTACTAAAAATTGTTGGCCCAGAAGAGACTCTGAGCCAACGGCTTTTTTACTCTTTAATGTGCATGCGCCGCGAGAGATCCTTTTGGATTGCGGATGCTCTCCACCATATCTTGCACTTCTTTTGGCGTGTCAGCGGTCAATTTCAATACTACTGCAGCAATTAAGAAGTTAACGGCCATTCCAACAATGCCAATCCCTTCAGGTGAAATACCGAATAGCCAATTTGCCGGTGTATTTAATTCTGGGCTGACAAATTTGAAATAGATAATATAAGCTGCTGTGAAGGTGATCCCTGACACCATACCTGCAATAGCGCCCTCTTTATTCATACGTTTAGAAAAAATCCCCATGATAATAGCAGGGAAAAAACTCGCTGCCGCGAGGCCAAATGCAAAGGCAACCACGGATGCGACAAATCCAGGGGGATTAATACCAAAGTATGCTGAAATCACAATAGCAACCATGGCCGCGAGCCGTGCAGCGAGTAATTCTTGTTTATCACTGATATCAGGCTTGAGTGTTCGTTTCAATAAGTCATGAGATACCGACGTAGAGATAACCAATAACAAACCAGCTGTCGTCGATAACGCTGCCGCAATGCCACCTGCCGCCACTAACGCAATAACCCATGCTGGTAAGTCTGCTATTTCAGGGTTTGCCAATACCATAATGTCACGGTCAATTTTTACCTCATTGGCACTATTTGGATCGCTAACTTTACCCGCAGAATAAGACATTTTTCCATCACCATTTTTATCTTCAAACGTGATTAAGCCGGTCCTTTCCCAGTTTTTTACCCATGCAGGAGCTTCGCTATACAGCGTGCCACTCCCATCTTTGCCATTAATGGTATCAACCATATTTACTCGAGCAAATGATGCAACAGCAGGTGCCGTCGTATAAACAATGGCGATAAAAACCAATGTCCAAGCAGCTGAAATACGCGTATCTTTCACTCTTGGAACAGTAAAAAATCGAACAATAACATGAGGTAAACCCGCTGTACCAACCATTAAAGCAGCTGTAATAGCGAATACATCTATCATGCTTTTGGAACCTTCAGTATATTGTGCAAACCCCAATTCAGCACTGAGTCCATCGAGCTTATCTAATACATACATACCGGAGCCATCAGCCAATGTTGCTCCAAACCCTGTTTGTGGTAGGAAATGTCCAGTCATCATCAAAGAGATAAAAATTGCGGGTACCAAATATGCGAATACCAATACGCAATATTGTGCAACCTGCGTGTAAGTGATCCCCTTCATACCCCCTAGTACCGCATAAAAGAACACAATGACCATACCGATATAAACGCCGGTTTCAATATCAACTTCTAAGAATCTTGAAAACACGACGCCGACACCTCTCATTTGCCCTGCGATATACGTAAAGCAAATAAAGATAGCACATAGAATAGCGACAATTCGTGCTACTTGTGAGTAATAACGGTCACCGATGAAGTCTGGTACAGTAAACTTGCCAAACTTTCTCAAATAAGGTGCCAAACACAAGGCTAACAACACATAACCCCCCGTCCAGCCCATTAGATATACCCCACCATCATATCCAGCAAAAGAAATGATCCCAGCCATGGAAATAAATGATGCTGCACTCATCCAGTCCGCAGCAGTTGCCATACCATTGGCAAATGGTGGCACGCCTCCGCCCGCCACATAAAATTCATTCGTTGAGCCTGCACGAGCCCAAATTGCAATGCCGATATAAAGCGCAAAGCTCAAACCGACAATAATAAATGTGAGATTTTGTACGTCCATCTTCTTGCTCCTATTCGTCTACGCCATACTTTTTATCAAGCGAATTCATTTTGAATACGTAGACAAAAATCAGAGCGACAAAGGTGTAAATAGCGCCCTGTTGTGAAAACCAAAAACCCAATTTAAACCCAAAAAAACGGACTTCATTTAGTACGTCAACCAGTAAGATGCCAAAACCAAATGACACTACAAACCAGATTGCCAATAACTTAAACATTAGCGCGAGGTTTTCTGACCAGTATGCTTTTGCTTGTTCTTCGTCTTTAAAAGCCATTTGTATACCCTTTCACTTCTTCACAGCCAAGCTGTATTGGTGTTAATTGTCACTATTTACCTTAGCAACGTCACTGCAATATGAAATTGAGACCTTAGTCGTAACGCAAGCCTTACGTTTACGTAAACCGGTATATGACCAGCTTTATCTATTAATAAAGTTAATAGATAACATAAACTTACAATGAATGACGAAAAAAACCACATTGATGAACTAACCACAACATTGGTTATAAGACATTAGTCTAAAACATCGTCTTAAAATGCCACATAGCCATATAAAACAAAATGTTAAATATAGTTGTCGTGAATGAGATTGCAGACATAATTTGCTTATGTGATAAGCTAAAAATACCTTCATAGAATAAGAATAACCATGACAGCAGCTTTAACATTGGTAGCGCTTTGCTACATAGGTGCCCTATTTTGGATTGCAAATTGGGGTGATAAAACGACTCCGCGTGCATTAAAAATTAGCCACCACCCATTTGTGTATGCGCTATCATTAGGAATTTATTGTACTTCATGGACTTATTACGGTTCGGTAGGCACTGCCGCAGCAAGTAGTTGGCATTATTTACCTATTTTGTTAGGCCCTGCATTATTATTTTTATTCGCCCACGGCTTTTTGCGAAAGCTGGTGTTGGTGAGCAAAAAACAAAATATTACCACGATTGCTGACTTCATTTCCGCTCGCTACGGCAAACGCCAAAGCACTGCCGTACTCGTAACCCTCATTGCTTTATTAGCGACGATCCCCTACATAGCCTTACAATTAAAGGCACTCAGCAGTAGTTTTTTATTGTTACAGCAAGGTGAAAAAATCTCTGGCACAATTCTAGCGTTAAGTGGCACCTTAATTATGGCCTTATTTGCAATATTTTTTGGAACGCGAAAGGTTGATGTCACTGAATATCGCTCCGGTTTAATGCTGGCAGTCGCGTTTGAATCTTTAATCAAACTCATTGCATTGGCGGCTGTCGCAGTATTGGCGTTTGTCACATTATACAAACAACCCAATACATTTTCCTCTTTGTTGATACATTGGCAAAAATTTGATTTGATAAATTTTAACTTCATCGGTCAAACTTTGATGGCCGCGGCTGCCATTATTTGTTTGCCCCGTCAATTCCACGTCACTGTCGTTGACAACCAAGATCGTCGTCATTTACATACTGCTCGTTGGGCATTCCCTTTATACCTTATGCTTACAGCTGCCATGATCATTCCCATCGCAACAGCCGCCATACACCCTCAAATAGGCGTAGGCGTCGCTGCTGATAGTTTCGTATTGGCACTTCCTTTAATGCAAGGACATCCCATTATTACCACCTTTGTATTCATTGGAGGCTTATCTGCGGCAACAGCCATGATTGTTGTTGCAACACTGACACTCAGTACTATGCTGTCCAATGACGTCGTTTTACCACTTCTATTAAAACGTAAATTTAAGCTTAATACGCTAACCAAAAACTATAAGTCACAAATTCTACTTATTCGCCGATTTATCATCGCAGCTATCTTGCTGCTTGCCTATTTGTACCAACAGTGGTTTGGTCATGGAGAAGCACTTGCCAGTATGGGACTCGTTGCCTTTTCCTTAGTGACTCAATTACTACCCGCTATTATTTTCGGTTTGTATTGGCGTAAAGGTCATGCTTATGGTGTCTACGCAGGTTTATTTGCTGGATTCATTTGCTGGGTATTATTTTTAATGTTGCCAGTACTGGATGCTGGTGCAGTAATGAGTTATGACTTTCGCCAAAGTGTTATCACTCAGGGGACACTTATCGCTCTATTTGCAAACATTTTTTGCTACGTGAGCTTTTCTTTAGCTGCGCATGAACGTTTAATCGATAAAATTCAAGCTGCAGCATTTGTTAATCCAAAAGAACAAGCCACACTGGCTAAACGCTTAAATAAAAATGTCAAAGCGACCATCTATGATTTTAAAGTACTATTACAAACCTTTCTAGGTGTCCAACGTTCAAACCAACTGCTAAGCCATTACATGCTTAGCCATGATATTGATGATAACAATGCCCATCCCCTTCCCGAATTTATCGCGTATTGTGAACGTTCGCTAACCGGTGTACTGGGTGCATCATCAGCACAAGCACTCATACACACCGTCGCTTCAGGAAAGCAAATGGCATTCGAAGAAGTGGTCAATTTCTTTGACGAGACGACGCAAGCTTTACAGTTTAACCAAAATCTGCTCTTCACCTCACTAGAAAATCTCAGCCATGGTATTTCCGTAGTAGACAAAGAACTCAAACTCGTTGCTTGGAATAAACGCTATAGTGAAATGTTTGATTATCCTGAAAGCTTTCTAGAGGTTGGGCTACCGATTGAGCAAGTTATCCGATTTAATGCCAAACGCGGAGAATGTGGCCCAGGTGAAATAGAGCGCCAAGTAGAGAAACGAGTTCAACACTTGCGCAATGGGACTTCACATCACTTCATCCGTCACCGCCAAGATGGCCAAGTATATGAGATGATTGGTAATCCGTTACCAGAAGGCGGATTTGTTACCAGCTTTTCTGATATCACAATGCACATAGCCACCCAAAATGCGTTAGAAGAAATCAATATGGATCTCGAAAATAGAATTGAAGCACGCACCCAAGAGATCAGAACAATCAATACAGACTTAGAAGCACAAATTGCCAGCCGGATAGAAACCGAGCATGCTCTGATGGGCGCAAAAAAAGAAGCCGAACGTGCAAATGATAGTAAAACCCGCTTTCTAGCACTTGCCAGTCATGATATTTTGCAGCCTCTCAATGCTGCAAGACTCTATCTAGCAGCCATAAATGCGCACACCTTAACACCCCACGATCAAGGAAACTTTAATAAACTCGGAGACAGCCTAGATTCTACAGTCCACCTAATGTCTGCCTTGCTTGATATTGCTAAGCTGGAACAAGGTGCGATGAAACCCTCTCCAAGACACTTTGATATTGGAGATATTCTCACGCCGCTTGCAAATGAATATGCCATGCTATCCAAAGAAAAAGGTTTACAGCTCAAAGTACGCAGCGCACATCATATTGTACATAGCGACACCACTTATTTACGCCGAATTATTCAAAACCTAGTCTCTAATGCAGTTAAATATACCGCTTCAGGCAAAGTATTGATTGCTTGTCGCTCTCGTAAACATAGCCTGCGATTAGAAGTCTGGGATACAGGCCCAGGCATAAATAAATTGGAACTTAACAAAATTTTTAATGATTTTTATCGAATACAAAACCACGATAATAAAGGGGTAGGATTGGGACTTGGTGTGGTAAAGCGACTATGTGATCTACTTTGTATTACCCTTCAAGTTCACTCAATTCCTGGTACTGGAAGCCGTTTTAGCATTGAAGTGCCCTATGGCGATGAATTACTCTCACCTCAGCGCCAAGAACTAGGTTCACTATTACAACATAATCATAGTAACCAGCACCCATTCTCTGTCATTGCAGTAGACGATGATCCTAACAATCTAGCCGCGATGGCAAGTCTCTTAAAGAAATGGCAAGTTCACTACCAGCTCTTTGAGCAAGTTAATGACGTTTTACTTTTTGCAAAAGAGCATAAAGCACCTGACATGATATTAATGGACTACCAGCTGGGCGTTGAATGTGACGGTATTACACTGATTAAAACTTTACGGGAAATTTGGCAACACCGTGTACCGGCAATATTAATTACAGCAATGCGCGATGTAGAGCTAAAAGCACAAGTCAAAGCGCTTAATATCCATTATTTGTCAAAACCGATTAAGCCTGCAAAACTGAAAGCGTTATTAAACCATCGTCGTTAATGACTGATATCCATGACGCAAAACATAGAATAAAAGGTGAATGAAAGGTTTTTTGGTTGAAATAATTATTCTATATTAGCTTGCTGATTTTAAAAACATACACACACATCATATAGGAATGAGGATTGATGAATTATATATTAACCACACAATGTACGGATGATGTCGGCTTAATCGCCAAAATCACCAACTTATGTTTTGAGCACAACCTAAACATTACGCGTAACAACGAATTCGTAGATAAAGCCGGGACTCGCTTTTTTATGCGCACTGAATTAACAGGGCAACCCAGTGATAACTTCCTAAATCAATTACGTCAACAGCTACCCAATGGCGCTGATGTTGCTTTACATAATAATGAAAAAACCAAATTAGTGTTACTCGCGACCAAAGAAGCGCATTGCTTAGGAGGTGCGCTGCTTAAACAGTTCGAGCAAGCGTTAAATATTGAAATATTAGCGGTTGTTGCTAACTACCCAGATTTGGAACCTCTCGTTAAAGGCTTCGGTGTACCATTTCATTGCGTATCTCATGACGGCCTCTCCAGAGAGCAACATGATAAAGTCACTGGTGATTTGGTTGCGAGCTATCACCCTGATCTTATTGGATTAGCCAAATACATGCGTATCTTGAGTCCCGATTTTGTAGCACGCTTTAACAAAAAAATAATTAATATTCATCATTCATTTTTACCGGCTTTTATTGGCGCGAAACCTTACCACCAAGCATTTGAACGCGGCGTAAAAATAATCGGTGCAACAGCGCACTTTGTTAATGATGAACTCGATGAAGGGCCAATTATTGTGCAAAATGTAACACAAGTAAGTCATGCAGATACCGCACAAGCCATGGCTAAAATGGGCAGAGATGTTGAGAAAACGGTATTCTGTAAAGCGTTGCAATTAGCATCAGAACACAAAGTTTTCATTAACGGCAATAAAACCGTCGTTTTTAACTAATTATGGCAGGAGTGATACTGAGCTCATTCCTGATTTCGTATTAAGCTAACGCTTCAACTGGTTCCAATTGCAATTTCGATGCAATGAGCACAGCCTGAGTACGATTATATACCCCTAACTTTCGAAATATTGCCGTTATATGCGCTTTCACTGTCGCCTCTGATATATGTAATTCAAAAGCAATTTGTTTATTCAATAAACCTTCATGTAAATATCGTAGCACTTTATATTGTTGAGGTGTCAATGAGGCGACCTGCTGTGCCACTTCTTGCTCTTCGCTTTTTAGACCCGCAACTTTGTCTTTAATGGCCTCGGGTAGCCAGCTGTCTCCTTCCAGCACTTGCTTTATCGCATTGGCAATATCCTGTGAAGATGATGCTTTAGGAATAAACCCCATAGCGCCATAACCCATTACCTTAGAAATAATTGCCAAATCTTCACTGCCTGAAATAACCACAACAGGCAAGCTTGGGTAATCTTCTCTAATTCGGATCAAACCATACAAATCACCACTGCCTGGCATATGTAAATCTAACAGTAATAAATCTAGCTCCTCTTGCACAGAAAGAACCGATAAAGTTGTTTCAAAGTTTTCAGATTCAAAAACTTCCAACCCTTCAAATTGAGTTTGAAGCGCACCTTTCAAAGCCTCCCGAAATAAGGGGTGGTCATCTGCGATTAAAAATTGATTCATGCTTTACTCCTAAAAATTCGGCTGTCACCTTAAAGAGGACAGCCGATATAGTACGTTTAGAATCCAATGAAATTCAAGTTTTTAACGCATTATTAACGATTTAACCTGTTTTCGATGAGTTCCTCTACTACACTCGGATCAGCAAGTGTAGACGTATCCCCTAACTGTTGATATTCATTTGCTGCTATTTTCCGTAAAATTCGGCGCATAATTTTACCAGAACGTGTTTTTGGTAGCCCAGGTGACCATTGGATCATATCTGGCGACGCGATAGGACTTAACTCCTTACGCACCCAATTTCTAACCTCTTTGGTTAACGCCTCATTAATTTCTATTCCTTCATTTGGCGTCACATAAACGTAAATACCCTGGCCTTTAATTTCATGTGGATAGCCAACAACTGCGGCCTCAGCAACAGCTTCATGTGCTACCAGTGCACTTTCTATTTCAGCAGTTCCTAAGCGATGACCTGATACATTAAGCACATCATCCACACGTCCTGTGATCCAGTAGTAACCATCTTCATCGCGGCGGCAACCATCACCTGTAAAATAAACACCCGGATAAGCCGAAAAATAGGTTTGCTCAAAACGCTCATGATCGCCATAAACCGTTCGAGCTTGCGACGGCCAAGAGTCTAAAATAACTAAATTACCATCCGTTGCCCCATCTAACGTATCACCTTGCGCATCAAATAATGCAGGTGCAATACCGAAAAATGGTCGAGTTGCAGATCCTGGCTTCATATCTGTCGCGCCAGGCAGTGGTGTGATCATGATGCCACCCGTTTCGGTTTGCCACCAAGTATCAACAATTGGGCACTGGCTGTTACCGATACTTTCATAATACCAAGTCCATGCTTCAGGGTTAATTGGCTCACCTACAGAACCTAAAACTCGCAAGCTGGAGCGCTGCGAAGTGGCTGTGGGTTCATCTCCTTTGGCCATGAGCGCACGGATCGCGGTGGGTGCTGTATATAAAATTGTCACATTATGTTTATCTACAATTTCTCCCATACGACCTGCTGTTGGATATGTTGGCACCCCCTCAAACACAACCTGTGTACACCCATTAATCAAAGGTCCATATGCAATATAACTGTGTCCGGTGATCCAACCTACATCAGCGCTACACCAGTAAACATCATCTTCTTTTAAATCAAAAACGTATTCATGTGTCATTGAAGAATAAACCAAGTACCCTCCAGTCGTATGGACAACCCCTTTCGGCTGGCCTGTTGACCCAGATGTGTAAAGTATAAAAAGAGGGTCTTCTGCATTCATTGGCGTTGGCTCACAACTAGCGGGCAGATCAGCCACTAGATCATGCCACCACACATCATGTGCATGCCATTCAACTTCACCTGCTGTAAGCTGATGTACGATCACGTGCTCGACGCTTGTCACCCCTTCTTGTGCAACAGCTTCATCCACGTTGGCTTTAAGTGGCACCGCATTACCACCACGACGACCTTCATCTGATGTAATGACAATCTTAGCGCCCGAATCTTTAATTCTGTCAGCAATTGCAGAAGGAGAGAAACCACCAAATACAACAGAATGCACCGCGCCAACTCGTGCACATGCTTGCATTGCATAAACAGCCTGAGGTGTCATAGGCATATAGATAGCGACACGGTCACCCTTTTTAACGCCTAACTTCTTCAAACCATTTGCCAATTTAGCAACTTCATCATGAAGTTGCTGATACGTTATATTTTCACCATCATCAGGATTGTCACCTTCCCAAATCAAGGCAATTTTATCAGCCTTATCTTCCAAATGACGATCTATACAATTGAAAGATGCATTTAATTCCCCATCTTCAAACCATTTAATCGCAATATGCCCCTTATCAAATGAGGTGTTCTTTACTTTAGAATAGGGTTTAGACCAGTCTAATCTCTGCCCATGCTCAGCCCAAAAACTTTGCGGATCATCAATCGATTTCTGATACATTTCATTGTATTGATCATTATCAATAAGTGCGGCGTTCTTGATTGATTCAGGAACAGGATAAATGCTCTGTGACATAGTCATCTCCAAGGTAAATTACTTGCCAAACGGCTTTCATCAAGGATCACTCAGCAGCGCACAGGAGAGTATTAGACCTTAGTTGTATATGAAGTGAATTTTTTAACAACTTCACCGCTCTACACGTTTCACTATTTCAAACATTATAATAATGCGAATTACACGACAATATTGATAAATCACATAATTTTATATGATATCCATCGCACCTCAAATAGGTACAACCCACTTCAACTCAACCTTGCCACCTTAGTCTAATAGACCAATAGATAATTGAGTAAAGCGCATGGTTCATCAAAAGTGATGATGAACCGTTACTATATTAAGCGTCGTTGTCTACCAACGTGGCTATAAGGAACAATCATTATGACAATAAAAAATTTAACAATAAAAACCCTTACAGCGTTCGCTGTTTCTAGTGCATTGAGTGCACCGGTTTATGCGGCGGCCATTGGAGATACCACAGTCAATTATGGCGGATATGTAAAGTTAGATGCCATATGGAGCGACTTTTCTGATGGCACATTACCTAGTGCACACATAGGAAGAGATTTTTACGTGCCTGGTACAACCCCCGTGTCAGCAACACACTCTGAAGATGCCGTATTCGATATGCATGCTCGGCAATCTAGATTCAACTTTGGTACAGCAACAAAGCTTACTGATGGGAGTGAGATAAAAACTAAAATCGAATTAGATTTTATTGTTTCAACTGGCGGTAATGAACGCGTGAGTAATTCCTACTCACCACGTTTAAGACAAGCTTTCGTAACATACAAAGGCTGGCTATTTGGTCAAGCATGGTCAAACTTCCAAAATGTGGGCGCATTACCTGAAACGCTCGATTTTGTCGGCCCAGGAGAAGGGACTGTATTCGTACGCCAAGCAATGGCGAAGTACTCGGTCGGTAATTGGTCTTTTTCAGCAGAAAACCCCGAAAGCACCATCACTACTGCGGACAAAGGAAGAGTTGTTACCGATGATGCGAGTATGCCCGATTTTACAGCTAGGTATAACCATCAAGCAGATTGGGGAAATATTGTTATCAGTGCCCTAGCTCGCCAACTTACTTACAAGATAGGCGAGGCTGACGAAAGTGAAACTTCGCTCGGCGTTAGTGCATCCGGTCGAGTTAATTTAGGTAAAAACAATATCAAATTCATGATCACACAAGGTAAGGGGCTTGGCCGGTATGTTGGGCTAAACGTTGCCAATGGTGCGGTGTATGATGGCACAAATTTACACGCCATTGACTCAACCTCTGGCTTCATTAGTTATCAGCATCATTGGAATACACAATTACGTTCTACTTTTTTATATTCGTTCTTTTCTGCTGACAATGAAACAAGCTTACTGACAATCACTGGCGACCCGACCGAATCGAGCATGAGCTACAGTGCAAACCTCCTTTATTCTCCAGTAAAAAAACTCACATTTGGTGCTGAATATAAAGTCGGTACTCGAGAAACACAAAGTGGCTTAGACGGTGATATCAACCGTTTACAACTTTCCGCAAAATATGCCTTCTAAATATTAAACATCTTCCAACACTGATATAGGTGTCTTATTACATACCTATATCAATAACCACTTCAAGCGGCAATTTTGTCGCTTTTTTATTAACCAACGATTGCACTTGTACTATT